>DASVTA010000361.1:0-24503 GCA_036387815.1 Allosphingosinicella sp. | reverse complement strand
AACTTCCATCGCTTAGATCGGGCAATGTCCGCCCAGATGGACAGGGGGGGCAGGAAGTGTGGACTTCCAAAGCTTTGGAACAGGAGACCGGAAAATGAGCTTCATTCGCAAGATGCTGAAGAACGAGAAGGGCGCCACCGCTATCGAGTACGGCCTGATCGCCGCCCTCATTGCCGTCGCCGCGATCGCCGCGATGCAGAACATCGGCACCAGCCTCAACGAAACCTTCACCGCCGTCGCCGACAACATGGCGGTCTAATCGCCTAATCCGCGATTTGAAGATTTGGGGCGGCGGAACGCAGGTTCCGCCGCCCCTTTCGTTGCGTTCGATGCAAAGGCCTAGGCGCGGGTCCCGAAGACGACGATCTTGACCTTCTGCCCCGGCCGAAGCGCGGCTCCGGAGGCAAGGCCGTTGAGCACCCGGAAGCGCTCCTCCTTGTTATCGTTATAGGCCATTCGCGCGGCCAGCGTTGCGACCGAGTCGCGCGGCCCGACGGTGACCACGTCGATCACCTTGGGCCGGATCGCCGCGGCCTCGGAGGCGCTGATCCGGTTCAGCGACTGGACCATCGCCTCGAAGGGTCCGAGGCCGCTCCCCGCTGGAGTGATCATCGCGAAATGATAGGCGGTGTCCGAATCCCAGCGATAGGCGACGACGCTGAGAT
This sequence comes from Allosphingosinicella sp., assembly GCA_036387815.1. GTDB lineage: Bacteria > Pseudomonadota > Alphaproteobacteria > Sphingomonadales > Sphingomonadaceae > Allosphingosinicella. Next base: position 23,838 of record DASVTA010000361.1, on the reverse strand, counting down.
CCACCTGGCCAGACTGGGTATTCACGCGCGCCGTGGAATAAGCCGCGGGAAGCCCGTTGATCGTCGTGCCGCGCGGCTCGGCGTAGCCGATCTGCGCCTGCTGCCCGGCAATCGACTGGAAGACTTGGCCGATATAGGCGCCGAGGTCGCCGCCGAATCGGCCACCGCCGAACTGCGCCTGGCCGCTCTGCCCGACGATGCTGACGGCGCGGGCGCCGTTCTGCATTCCATAGCCGTTCGGCACCGCGAACCGAAGCCTGAGGTCCGGATGGGTGAAGGTCCGGCCGTCGATCACGCCCTGCCGTGGATCGTCGTCGACCATCATCCCGTCGATCCGGGCCAGAAAGGCGTCGCGGTTCCTGAGGCCGCTGCCGGCGCGGCCCGTGGCCTGGGCCGTCCGGGTTGCGAGCGATACCCGATCCGCGCTGAGCGGGTGGCTCCGGGCCCATCCCGGGGTCGAGCGCTCGTCGTCGCGTCCGACGGCGCGCGCCTGAAGCGCGGTCGCGGCGCCGAGCGAGCCCAGGAAGCTGGCGGAGGCGGCGGGATCGTAGCCGGCCGCGGCGATATAGCGCACTCCGAGCGTGTCGGCTTCGAGCTCCTGCTTGCGCGAATAGCTCAGAACGACCCCTTGCGTGATCTGGCCGGCGAAGCCGCCAAGCTGGCTCGAGCCGGTGACGACCCCGACACCGACGGCGAGAAGCTGGCTGAAGATGCTCGCACGCTTGCGTTCGGAGCTGTGGCGGGCGGCGATGTGGCCCGCCTCGTGGCCGAGCACCGAGGCGAGCTCGGCTTCGTCATTCGCGAGGCCGACGAGTTGCCGGGTGACGTAGAGATAGCCGCCGGGGACGGCGAAGGCGTTCATCACCGGGGAGTTGAGGGTCGTGATCCGGAAGGCGTTGCCGCCGCCGGTGATGTTGGTCTGGGCGGCGACCTTGGCGCCGACCTGCTTGATATAGGCGCTCCGGGCGCTGCTTTCCTCGCCGCCGAATTCCTCGACGATCTGGGGATGCTGCTTCGCCGCCGTCGCGGCGGTGCTCTGGGAAATGCTTCGGGTCTTGCTCTGGGCCGACGCGGGGGCGTCGGCGGCGATGGAGGCGATCGCGGCGAGCGAGACGGACAACCCGAACAGCGCCTTCATCTTCATTGGATACTCCTCACACAGGACGATACGTCTGCGTAAGGAACGGTGGAGACGCCGCCAGGGTTCCTCCCCCCTTTTGCCTCGCCACGCAAAGCATGCGGAGGGGGACCATGCGAAGCATGGTGGAGGGGTGACCTGGCTCGGAAGCAGAGGTTCGCGCGCACGACCGCCACCGCCTGCGCCATGTCACCCCTCCCCCACCCTTCGGGTGGTCCCCCTCCCCATCTCGCGATGGGGAGGCAGGGTTCGTTCACCCTATCGTGAGATATTTCTGGCGGCGGTGGGCTCGCACTTCCGCGCTGGCCAGGCCGGCGAGCGAATCCAGCTCCTCCGCCAGTGCCGTGCCGAGCGCGGCCATGGCCTCGGCGGGATTGCGATGGGCGCCGCCGACGGGCTCCGGCACGATCCGGTCGATGACGCCGAGCGCCTTGAGGTCCTGCGCCGTCACCCGCATCGCCTCGGCGGCATCGGCGGCTTTCTCGGCCGTTCGCCAGAGGATCGAGGCGCATCCCTCCGGGGATATGACGGCATAGACGCTGTGCTCCAGCATCAGCACGCGGTTGGCGGTGGCGATGGCTATCGCTCCGCCCGACCCCCCTTCCCCCACGATCGCGGCGATCATCGGAACCCCGAGCTTCAGGCAGGCTTCGGTGGAACGGGCGATCGCCTCCGCCTGGCCCCGCTCCTCCGCCTGGACTCCGGGAAAGGCGCCGGGCGTGTCGACCAGAGTCACGATCGGGATCGCGAATCGGTCGGCCAGCTCCATCAGGCGGACCGCCTTGCGATAGCCTTCGGGCTTCGCCATTCCGAAATTGTGGGTCAGCCGGCTCGCGGTGTCGTCGCCTTTCTCCTGGCCCATCAGGACGATCTTGCGGCCGCCGAGCCGGCCGAGGCCGCCCATGATCGCCGCGTCCTCGCCGAAATTGCGGTCGCCGGCGAGCGGCATGAAGTCGTCGAGGAGCGCCGCGGCGTAATCCTTGAAGTGCGGACGATCGGGATGACGGGCGACCTGGGTCTTCTGCCAGGGGGTGAGACGGCCGTAGGTCTCGCGCAGCATCCGTTCGGATTTGGCCTCGAGCCGGCCGATCTCCGTGTCGATGTTGAGATCCGAGCCTTCCGCCGTTTCGCGCAGCTCCTCGATCCGGTTGTCGAGCTCCGCGATGGCTTTTTCGAAATCCAGGAAGCTTGGCATGGTCCGGCGGGGAGTTAGGCTTGCGTGGCGCATGCGTCAACGCAGGCCGTGGCCTCGTCATTCCGGCGAAGGCCGGAATCCATGAACACGGGCGCGGGGCTGATTGTCACTGCAGTGTTCATGGATCCCGGTCTTCGCAGGGATGACGGAATCCTGCTCACCTGCGCCGCTCCGCATCCGACAGCGGGTGGCGGCTGTTGACCAGGTCGATCAGCCGGCGGCTGTCGACATGGGTGTAGATCTGGGTGGTGGCGATGTCCGCGTGGCCGAGCAGCATCTGGAGGGCGCGCAGATCCGCGCCGCCTTCGAGCAGGTGGGTGGCGAAAGCATGGCGCAGAACGTGCGGGCTGACCCGTTCCGGCGGCACTCCCGCGGCGGCCGCCAGCGCCTTCAGCAGCTGGTGCAGTCGTACGCGGCTGAGGTGGCTCTTGCCGGAGGGGAAGAGCCAGAGGCTGTCGCGAGGAACCAGCGCCGCCCATTCCGCGACGGCCGCCCGGGCGCGGTCGGAGATCGGCACGAGCCTCTCCTTGGCGCCCTTGCCGCGAAGGATCAGGAAAGGCCTGTCGGGATGGACCGAGTGGCGGGGCAGCGAAACCAGCTCGGTGGCCCGCATCCCCGAACCGTAGAGCAGCTCGACGAGCGCCGCCAGACGAAGGACGGAAGCGCCGGGCTCCTCGCGTCGGCGGCGCTCGATCTCCGCGAACAGGGCTCCAACCGCATCGTGGCCCAGGATCTTGGGCAGCGGCCGTGCGCCCGCGGGCCGAGGCAGAGCGGCGGATGGATCGTCGCCGCGGAGGCCCTCGTCGTGCAGGAAGCCGAAGAAGCGGCGGAGCGCCGCCGACTTGCGCGCCACTGTCGTGCGCTTGAGCGGCAACCAGGCTTCGGAGAGGCGCTTCAGCGCCTCCTGCGAGGCTCCCGAAAGGCCGCCCTCGAGCAGGTCCGAAGCGCCGCGCAGGTCCCGTTCGTAGGCCAGGCGGGTATTGAGCGCCGCGCCCGCCTCCGCCGCCAGCATCTCGAGGAAGGCCGCGATCAGCTGCCCGTCCTCGCGAACCGCGCTCACAGGCGGGTCATCGCCTCGGCCGCGATCATCCTCGCCTCATATTCGAGGCCGACTTCCTTCAACGCCCGGCAGATGTGGTACAGATGCTCGGGCGGAACGCCGCGCCAGCTCGCCGTCTGCATGCCCACGCCCGCGAGGAGCGCGACCGTCCCGGGCTGTTTCGCCCGGGCGGCGGCGGCGAGGATATTGGCCCAGCGGCTGCGCGGCGCGGGGTTCACTCCGTAGGGAAGCGGATCCTCCAGCCGGCCGAGGCCCGCCAGTGCCGCGACGAGCATCCTCCCGCGATGCGAGCCCGCGCTTTCCGTGAAGTCCTCCACCCGCCCGGCGCCGAGATCGACGACGGGGCGCGGGGATCCGACCGCCAGGATCGACCAGGCGCGCTGGCCGTCGTCGCCGTCCATGGCGTCGGCGACGCCTCCCCAGCGGGCCGCGAAGCGATCGAAGCCGGCCGTCATCATCGAGGCGACGATATCGTCGGTGCGATTGCCATATTCGCCGGAGGGCGGAATCCGGGCCGCGGCGGCGGCGGTGAGGATGAAGCGGCCGTAGCGGTCCTTCTCCTCCCCCCAAAGATCCCGCATCGCGTCCAGGCGGTCGCCGATCGAGCGCCCGACATAGGCCTTGCGGAGCCGGCCGCCGATGCTCGCCTCGATCTCCGAAGGATCGGTGCGGTCGGCAAGCAGGCTGTGCATCTCGACCAGCGCGGCATTGGAAAAGACGCCGAGGATCGCCGCCCGCTGCGCCGCCTCGATCCGCTGATCGAGCGGGATCATCGGCGCACGCGCCTGCCAGGCCCACACCGCGGGACCCGCGCGGCTGAGGAGCGCTCCGGGGATCTCGAGGCCGGTCGCGCTTGCGAGGCCGAAGCGCCAGCTGCTCAGCTCGTCCACGCCCTCCCACTCGATGGTCACGGCGCGGCGGGTGTTGGTGCCCGCGCCGATCACCTTTTCGGCGAGCAGGGTGTCGATCCCGCCGCCGGTGCGCCGCCGCGCCTGATCGATCAGCTGGCTTGCGCGCGCGGCGTCGCCCTCGAGGGAGGCGCACATCGCGTCCGCGAGCGGCCAGACCGGCTGGTCCGAGACCTTGCGGCCCGGCCCGACGAGGGGACAGAGCGCCGCCGGATCGGAGGTGGCGAGCGCCGTCTGCACCGCGACGGTGAACATGCGCGGAGTGAATTGGTCGACGTCGATCGCCTGGACCAGCACTCGGGCGCTGTCCGCCTCACCCATTCGAAGCAGCAGCCAGGCGCGTTCGGCCACCCAGTCGACCTCGTTCACCTGCGCGGGCGCAGTCACTTCGGAGAGCAAAGCGCGGCGAAGCAGGATCGACGTCCAGCGCGAGGGCAGAGGCGCGTTGAGCCGGCCCATCAGGCCGCTGAGGAAGCGGCCGTTGGCGCCGCCGAAGGCGTCGATTCCAAGGCCCCAATTGCCGGGCCGAAGCGGCCCAACCGGATTGGTCGGGCGCCGGGAGCCTTCCGGAATCTCGATCGGCGGCGGCAGCGCCTGCTGAGCGAGCGCTTCCAGATCCTCCGCGGCGGCATCCTCGATCTCCAGGCCCGGAACCGGAGGCGCGACGCGACGGGGCGGCGCCGGAGCCGCGGGCGAGGGCGGCGAGGCGGGCGCCGGAGTGCCCGGCGGTTCCGGCTGCGGCGCCTTGGGCGCGGGCGGGGGCGGATCGCCGAAGCCGGGCGGCAGCAGCGATTCGGGGCCGGTGTCGCGCTGCCCCATCGCCGGGATGGCGAAGGCCAGGGCGGCGCCGCCGGCGAGGAAGAGGAGCTTAGCCCGCAAGGGCTTCATTGGTGACGTCCTGCTCGATCCGCTGGGTCGGCACCTCGCTCGACTGGAAGCCGAGCCAGATCAGCCAGCCCAGGAAGAGGAGCGGAAGGACGAGGAGAAGTTTCGGCACGATCGATTTACGCCGACGCTGCAGGGGTTGGATACGCATGGGCGGCCTTTTGCCCCACGAGCCGCCCCCCTGTATAGCCCCTGAAGCCATGCCCGACACGCTTCCAACGCCCGAACGGCCGCCCGAGCGGTCAATCGTCCTCGTCGGGCTGATGGGCGCGGGCAAGTCGACGGTGGGGCGGCGGCTGGCGCGGCGGCTTGGTCTGCCCTTCCTGGACTCGGACGAGGAGATAGAGCGCGCCGCCGATCACGAGATAAAGGAGATATTCGACAGGTTCGGTGAGGAAAGCTTCCGGGACGGCGAGCGGCGGGTGCTTCGGCGCCTCGTCTCCGGACCGCCCAAGGTGATCGCCACCGGCGGCGGCGCGTTCATGGACGACGAGACGAGAAATCTGATCCTCGAACGCTGCATCGCAATCTGGCTTGAAGCCGAAGTCGAGACACTTGCGGCCCGGGTCGCGCGGCGCGGGCACCGCCCGCTGCTCGCCGGAAAGGACCCGCATTCCCTCCTCGAAAGCCTCGCCGAGGTTCGCAACCCCATCTACGCGCAGGCGCACCTGCGGGTTCGAAGTGGAGCCGGACCGCACGAGCGGACCGTCGACCGGATCGTCGCGGCGCTGGCGGAGTATCGGCGATGAGCCGGATCGAAGTCGCCTTGGGAGTGCGGAGCTATAGCGTCACGATCGCCGCCGGAGCGCTCGACCGCGCCGGCGAGTTGCTGGCGAAGCACGCGCGAAACGGCCGGATCGTCGCGGTGTCCGACGAGAATGTCTGGGCGGCGCAGGGGGCGCGGCTCTCGGCCTGCGGGATCGAGATCGTGCCTGTGCTGGTCCCGCCGGGGGAGGGCAGCAAGAGCTGGAGGCAGCTCGAGGCCCTCACCGAGCGGCTGATCGCGCTGGGGGTCGAGCGCGGCGATTCGATCCTCGCCTTCGGCGGCGGGATGATCGGCGATCTTGCCGGCTTCGCCGCCTCGATCCTGAAGCGCGGCTGCGCCTGCGTGCAGGTGCCCACCAGCCTGCTGGCGCAGGTGGATTCCTCGGTCGGCGGCAAGACCGCGATCAATTCGGCGGCGGGCAAGAACCTGATCGGTGCCTTTCACCAGCCCGCGGCGGTGCTGATCGACCCCGCCACCCTGGACACTCTCCCGGAGCGGGAGCTTCGCTCGGGCTATGCCGAGGTCGCGAAATACGGCCTGATCGGCGATCCCGGCTTCTTCGACTGGTGCGAAGGGAATGCCGCGGCCCTCCTCGCGGGAGACGAGACCGCACGGCTCCACGCCATCGAAACCTGCGTCCGGGCGAAGGCCGCGATCGTCGCCGAAGACGAGCTCGAGAGGACGGGGCGGCGGGCCCTGCTCAATTTCGGCCATACGTTCGGCCATGCGCTGGAGGCGGAGACAGGCTTCGCGATGCTCCACGGGGAGGCGGTGGCGCTCGGCATGGTCCTCGCCTTCCGGTTCTCGGCGGAGCGGCGATTGTGCGGAAAGGACGATGCCGCCCGGGTCGCCGCGCATCTCGGTTCCGCCGGACTTCCCACCCGGCTTGCGGGGATGAGCGCCCGCCGGCTCGTGCAGCAAATGGCCGGGGACAAGAAAGCGAGCGGCGGCCGGGTGGCGTTCGTGCTCACCCGCGGCATCGGCAAGGCCTTCGTCGACCGTTCGGTGGAGCTGCGCGAGGTAGAGAACTTCCTGGAGCGGGAGATGGCTGCGGGCTAAATCCTCCCCTGCATTTGCAGGGGAGGGGGACCGTCCGAAGGACGGTGGAGGGGCCTCTTAGAGCTTCGAAGAACCCCTCCACCAGGCTTCGCCTGGTCCCCTCCCCCGGAAATCCGGGGGAGGATTTCTATCCGTCCCTCCTCGCCCCCAGCGGATTGTCCGGCCCGAACATGTTCTCCTTCAGCGCGTGGATGTCGCCCGACGCGGTCTGGCTGTCCAGGCGGCGGCGGTCCCGTTCCCTATATTCCTGCTCGACCCGGTCGACCTCCTCGGGACCGACGCAGAAGATGGCCAGCGCCTCCCGGCCCATCGTCACCGCCGATTCGAACACTTCCCGGATCGTGCATTTGATGTCGAGCGGCGCGAGTTCCATCAGGTGGAGACGGTCGAAGGCCCGCACGAACACCGCCGCCTGCGGGAAGGCCTCGAGGATCGGCTCGAGCCGGCGGGCGGTGGGCGCGCGGTCGTCGAGGCAGAAGAGGATCGCCCTGGCGTCGGCGGCGCCGGCGAGGCGGAGCAGGTCGAGGCGTGTGCCGTCGCCATAATAGACTTTCGAGCCGAAGGCGCCGCTGACCTCGATCTGGCTGGGCTTGGAATCGATCAGGGTGACGGTGATCCCCTTCGCCATCAGCATCTGGGCGACGGTCTGGCCGAAACGCCCATAGCCGACCACGATCGCCTGGGTTGGCCCGGAATGCTCCGGTCCGTCGAGGCCGTCGCCGTCGCGGCGGCTGGATCGGCGGTCCAGCCAGTCGTTGACCATCATCAGAAACGGAGTGGCGGCCATCGACACGGTGACGATGGCTCCGAACAGGCTCGCCGCCGCCGGATCGATCAGTAGCGCGCTCTGGGCGGCGGCGAACAGGACGAAGCCGAACTCGCCGCCCTGGCTGAGCAGCAGGCCGAGCTTGAGCGCCCGCCTCGACTCCATCCCGAAGGCCCTGGCGAGGCCGAAGAGAATGGCCGCCTTGAGCGCGATGAGGGCCGCGGCCATGCCGATGACGAAAAGCGGTCGGGCGGTGAACACCCGGAGGTCGAGCATCATCCCGATGGCGACGAAGAACAGGCCGAGCAGGATCGAACGGAACGGATCGACATCCGCCTCCAGCTCGTGCCGGTAGGGCGAGTCGGCGAGCATCACTCCGGCGATGAACGCCCCGAGGGCGGTCGACAGGTGGAGGGCTTCCATGACCGCCGCGCTCGCGAGGACGATGAACAGTCCCGCGACGACGAACAGCTCGCGCTCGCTGATCCGGCCGACCAGGCGGAAGAGCGGGTTGATCAGGAACCGTCCGGCGAGGACCAGCCCGGCGATCGCCGCAAGCGTGTAGAGGCCGAGCTGCCACCCGGGCGGCGCCAGCGGATCGGCCGGCGCGCGCGACAATGCGGCCGTGATCGTGATCAACGGCACGATCGAGAGATCCTGGAAGAGCAGGATCGAAAAGGCGCGCTCGCCGGAAGGCGTGTTGATCGAGCCGTCCGCGCGAAGGCTCGGAAGCACCTGCGCGGTCGATGACAATGCCAGCGGAAGGCCGATGGCGAGCGAGGCGGCGAGGCTGAAGCCCGCGGCGAAATGGATGAGCGCGGCGAGGGCGAGGCCGCTCACCGCCACCTGGAGCAGGCCAAGGCCGAATATGTCCTGCTTGAGCCGCCACAGCCGGCTGGGATGAAGCTCGAGCCCGACCAGGAAGAGGAGAAGCACGATGCCGAAGTCGGCGATGTGGAGCATCTCCTCGGGCGCGCTGATCAGGCCGATCCCATGCGGGCCGACCACCGCGCCGGCGACGAGATAGCCGAGCACCGCGCCGAGGCCGAGTCGGCGGAACAGCATGACGAAGATCAGGGCGGCGCCGAGGATGATGACCCCGTCGCGAAGCAGCAAGGTGGCGGCCTGGGCGCCGGCGCCTTCGACTTCCATCAGTTCCGCTTTGCCTGGGCCGCGGCTTCGGCGGCGGCTTCGAAGGCGAGCAGGATCGAGGCGTGGCGCGCCGTGACCCGGCGCGCTTCGGCGAAGACTTCGAGGCCGGGCCAGTCGCCTGGCCGTTCGCTTCGCCCCGCGAGATAGGCGGCGAGCGAGTCGCGCGCCTCCTCCAGCTCCGCGCCTGACCGTCCGACCGCGTGGGCCCCCAGCAGCGAGGCGGAGGCCTGGCCGAGCGCGCAGGCCTTCACTTCCTGGCCGAGCGCCGAGACCCTCCCCTCCCCGTCCAGAGCGACGTCGACGGCGACCCGGCTCCCGCAGACCGCCGAACTCTTCTCGGCGCTCGCCTGCGGGCGCTCGAGACGGCCGAGATTCGGGATCGATGAAGCGAGGCGCAGGATGTCGCGGCTGTAGAGGGCGCTGGGCACGGGAGGGCTATAGAGGGAGGTCGCGCCGCGCGCTACCTTGGCCTCCCTGCCGCGAAGCGGTGGGGAGGGGGACCACCCGAAGGGTGTGGAGGGGTGGCTGCCACGGATCCAGAGTATCGAGCACGACCCACTGATTCCGCGCCATCTACCCCTCCACCATGCTTCGCATGGTCCCCCTCCCCATCTGCGATGGGGAGGCAAATCAGGCCCGCCGCCAGGTGGTTCCCTGGGGGCCGTCTTCAAGAACGATGCCCTGCGCCGCCAGGTCGGCCCGGATTCGGTCGGCCTCGCCGAAGTCCCGGGCCTTTTTCGCTTCCGAACGCCGCTCGATTCGAAGCTGGATCTCGGCGGCGCCGAGGGCGAAGCCGGCGGCGTCCTCCCGCAGGCGCGGATCGACGCGCTCCGTTTCGGGCTCGACGGCGCCCTGGAACCACTCGACGGGGTCCTGCTGGAGAAGGCCGAGCAGAGCCCCGGCCCGCTTCGTCGCCTCGACGTCTCCAAGCTTCGCCAGCTCCGCCAGCCGGGCGAGCGCGAGCGGCGTGTTGAGATCGTCTCCGAGCGCCGCCTCGACCTCCGCAACGTCCCCGTCCCCGCGTTTCGTCGCGGGCGGCAGAAGGCTTCGATAGAGACGGTCGAGAGTCGCCTTGGACTGGGCGACGAGCTGCGGCGACCATTCGAGCGGCTGGCGGTAATGGGCGGAAAGCAAGGCGAGGCGCAGGGTCTCGCCTTTGTGGCCTTCGTCGAGCAACTCGCCGACCGTGACGACGTTGCCGAGGCTCTTCGACATCTTCTCGCCGCCGGCCATCGACAGAAAGCCGTTATGGACCCAGTAGCGGGCGAGCGGGGCGCCGTCATGGGCGCAGCGGCTCTGCGCGAGCTCGTTCTCATGGTGCGGGAAGATGAGGTCGAGGCCGCCGCCGTGGATGTCGATGGTCAGCCCGAGGTGGCGCTCGATCATCGCCGAGCATTCGATATGCCAGCCGGGCCGGCCCCGGCCCCAGGGGCTGTCCCAGCCGATCACCTCCTCGGCGGAAGGCTTCCACAGGACGAAATCGGCGGGATCCTTCTTGTAGGAGGCGACCTCCACCCGGGCTCCGGCGATCATCGCGTCGCGGTCACGGCGGCCGAGCGACCCGTAGCCCGCATCGGCGGGCACGTGGAAGAGGACGTGCCCGTCCACCTCATAGGCGTGACCGGTCTCTATGAGGGCGGCGATCATCGCCACCATCTCGCCGACCGTTTCCGTTGCCTTGGGGGCGAGATCGGGCGGGCTCACCCCGAGCGCGCCCATGTCCGCAAGGTAGAAATCCTCGTAGCGGCGGGTAACCACCGAAGGATCGACGCCTTCGGCGCGCGCGGCCTCGATGATCTTGTCGTCCACATCGGTCACGTTGCGGGCATAGACGACCTTGCCTTCGCCATAGGTGTGGCGAAGGAACCCGGCGAGCACGTCGAAGACGACCGCCGGCCGCGCATTGCCGATATGGGCGCGGTTGTAGACGGTGGGGCCGCAGACGTAGAGCGTCACCCGCTCCGGATCGCCGGGCTGGAATTCGCGCTTTTCCCGCGCCTTGGTGTCGTAGAGGCGGATCATGAGGCGTTGGCGCTTTCGGGGCCGTTGGCGGGCGGAGGCTCGCTTTGCCCGGCGGGGGGCTGGCGGTAGCGCGGCTCGGCGGGGGCGCCGCGCCGCCATTCGACGAAATCGACGATCGCCCGGCCGCTGGCGTAGAGCAGAGGATAAGTGCGCGAATTGGCCATCCAGGCCGGACGTTCGGATTGCGCGCCCCAGATCGTGTCGTAGACGAGATTGGCGCCCAGATAGAGCAGGGTTGCGAGAATGAGCCCCTTGAGGGCTCCGAAGCCGGCGCCGAGCACCCGGTCGACGGGGCCGATCACCGAGCGCTTCACCCCTGCCCCCACCCGGCGGGCGACGAGCTTGCCGGCCATGAAGACGATCCCGAACACTAAGGCGAAAGCGAGCACCGCCGCGCCGGAGCGGGTGCCCACCGCCGATTCGAGGGCGTTGGTGGCGGGCGTGTGGAGCAGCCTGAGGAAGACGATCGCGACGATCCAGGCGGCGAGGCTCAGAACCTCCCCTGCGAAACCCTTCATCGCCCCGCGCACGAGGTTCCAGCCGACGAGCAGAAGCACGATGATGTCGAGGGCGGTCATGCTGCGATGGCTAACGGCTGTTTGCGGCGAGGAAAAGGCTGCTGAAGCCTGCCCGCACTGAACCGACGCAGCCGGATCCGGCCGCTCCCCCGACTCGGTGGGCGGCCCCGGCCGAAATCAACTTCCCTTGCCGACGAACCTGACCTGCCGGTAGTCGGCGGACCAGCTGAGCCCGCCGAGGCCGTCGGTGACGAAAGTGACCGGGGCCTCGACCTCGCGTCCGCAGCCGCGGAATGTCCAGATTTCCGACCAGGTTCCCTTGAATCGCGTCCCATGCACGTCCGGGCCGAGGTCGGCGCTTCGTGAGGCGATCCGAGTGCTCTCGAAGCGGAGCTTGTCCACCGCGCAGCCGCCCTTCGCGGAAGCGAGCTTTGCATAGGCTGCTCCGGCGACAACCAGGAAGATGTTCCGCTCGACGGGCAGCGCGATGCCCTCCCCAAACGCCATGAATTGCACGTCCAGAGTTCCCGCCGACTGCCTGTAAACGATCAGCCGGGCGGGCCGCCGGTCGGGGCAGCCTTCGGGCCGCACATCGACGGTCCAGGCATTACGGATCTCGCGAGCAACCATCCGTTGCGTGACGATGAGGGTCAGGAGTGCCGAGGCCGGACCTCCTACGGAGACCGAGCGGGGAGAGCATTTCCCATCGCTTTTCGCCCTATTCCGCAACAGTTCCAGGGCCTGGGGGACGATTTCCGCCGGCGTAGGCGCGGGTTCCGCAGCGGCGATTTTTTCGACGGCTGCGATAAGCTCCGGTGGCTGGGCGAGCGAAGCGGCGGGTGCAAGCCCGACGAGTAGCAGCGCCGCAATCCGATAAGTCGCCACCATGCCCGCGCCCCTCCTGGCCAACAGGAAAGCACGGAGCCGCCACCGGGGCAAGCCGGTCGGTCAGCTACGCCCGAGCAAATGATCCACGAGGTCCTTGAGGGTCTTGAAGCCCGACAGCCTCATGCCCCCCTCCCCCTTCACCGACGCCGGCACCAGCGCCCGCTCGAAGCCGAGCTTGGCCGCTTCCTTGAGCCGAAGCGGCCCGTGCGCGACCGGCCTCAGCTCGCCCGACAAGGCGACCTCGCCGAAAGCCACTGCCTCCGGCGGCACCGGCCGCTCCGCCAGCGCCGACACCAGGGCCGCCGCGACCGCCAGATCGGCGGCCGGATCGCTCAGCCGGTAGCCGCCGGCGATGTTGAGATAGACTTCGGCGGTCGAGAAGCTGAGGCCGCAGCGCGCCTCGAGGACGGCGAGAATCATGGCGAGGCGGCCCGAATCCCAGCCCACCACGGCCCGGCGCGGAGTGGCGCCGCTGGCCAAGCGGACGGTGAGCGCCTGGATCTCGACCAGGACGGGCCTGGTGCCCTCGAGGGCCGGGAAGACGACCGCGCCCGACACCGCTTCGCCCCGGTGGGTGAGAAAGAGCGCGCTCGGGTTGCCGACTTCCTCCAGCCCCGCCTCGGCCATCGCGAAGACTCCGATCTCGTCGGTCCCTCCGAAACGGTTCTTGGTGGCTCGAAGGATCCGGTACTGGTGGCTCCGCTCGCCTTCGAAGGCGAGGACGGTGTCGACCATATGTTCGAGGACGCGCGGCCCCGCGATCGCCCCGTCCTTGGTGACGTGGCCGACGAGGACGACGGCGGCGCCCGATTCCTTGGCGTAGCGGATGAGCTCGCCGGCCGAGGCGCGGACCTGGCTCACCGTCCCCGGAGCGCCCTCGATCAGGTCCGAATACATGGTCTGGATGGAGTCGATGACGACGAGCGCGCAGGAGGGCCCCTCCGCGAGCGTCGTCAATATGTCCCTGACCGACGTCGCCGCCGCGAGCCCCACGGGAGCGCCGCCGAGCCCGAGCCGGCGGGCGCGAAGCCGCACCTGGTCGGTGGCCTCCTCGCCCGAGATATAGGCGACGCCAAGCCCGGCTTGGGCCATCCGGGCCGCGGCCTGGAGCAGAAGGGTCGACTTGCCGATGCCCGGATCGCCGCCGATCAGGGTCGCGGAGCCGGCGACGAGGCCGCCGCCGATCGCCCGGTCGAACTCGCGGATCCCCGTCGACATCCGCTCCGGCAGGGGAATGTCGCGGTCGAGGCCGACGAGCTCGATCGCCCGGCCGCCGCCGCGCAGGTTGTGGCGCGCCGAGAAGGGCGTGACGACGGCGCCGGCGTCCTCGACCAGCGTGTTCCATTCGGTGCAGTCCGGGCACTGGCCCATCCACCGGTTCTGCACCGAGCCGCAGGCCTGGCAGACGTAGCGCTTCTTGGGTTTGGCCATGGCGCGGGATGGTAGCGGGAGCACGCGGGAAACGGACGGGGAAAGTGTCTTGCCTCCCCATGCGCAGCATGGGGAGGGGGACCACCCGAAGGGTGGTGGAGGGGTAGATGGCGCAGGCCTGTGCCAAGTACCCCTCCACCAAGCTCCGCATGGTCCCCCACCCCAACTCGCGATGGGGAGGCAAAAACATTGGAACGCTCTCCCCTCCCCTGCATTCACGGTCATGCCAGCAATGGAGAGTGCTTTGTTCATCCAGATCCACGCCGATAATCAGATCGAAAGCGACAACGAGCGCGACAGCCGCCTTGAGGAGCAGATCCGCCAGCGCCTCGCCCGCTTCGAAGGGCGGATCACCGACGTCGAGGTCCATGTGTCCGACGTCAACGGTCCGCGCGGCGGCAATGCCGACTTGAGATGCTCGATCGAGGCCCGGGTGAACGGTATCCCGCCGGTCGCCGCGATCGACGAGGGCAACACCGTCGACCGCGCGGTGATCGGCGCCGCCAAGAAGGTGGTGCGCGCCCTCGACCACCAGCTCGGCAAGCTCAACGACCGGCACCGGCACTAAACTTTCCTATTCCTCCCGCGAATTGGTGGGGAGGGGGACCGCGCGAAGCGCGGTGGAGGGGTTCTTCTCAGTCCGTAGCGCCCCTCCACCATGCTTCGCATGGTCCCCCTCCCCTGCAAATGCAGGGGAGGATTTTTGTGTTCGCCCCAGCTAAGGGCCGGCAATGATCCGCGTCGCCAGCTACAATATGAGGAAGGCGATCGGCACCGACCGCCGGCGGCGGCCGGAGCGGACCTTGGAAGTGCTTCGCGAGCTCGATGCGGACGTCGTCGCGCTCCAGGAGGCGGACCGGCGCTTCGGCGCCCGGGCGAGCGCGATCCCGCTGCACATGATCGAGGAGCATAGCGACTACAAGCCGGTCGCCTTCGACGCCCGCGACGGGAGCCTGGGCTGGCACGGCAACGCCCTGCTGGTGAGGAAGAAGGTCGACGTGCTCCACAAGGAGCTGCTCCATTTGCCGTCGCTCGAGCCGCGCGGAGCGGTGATGGCCGATATCTGCCTCGACGGCGAAGAGCTCCGGGTGATCGGCATGCACCTCGATCTCTCCGGCCTGTGGCGGCGGCAGCAGGCGCGTTCGATCCTCCACCACCTGGAGACCCGCGAGACGGCGATGCCGGCGGTGCTGATGGGCGACCTCAACGAATGGAGCGTTCGCGGAGGCTGCCTGCGCGACTTCGGCCACCATATGACCTTCGCCGATTGCGGCCGGAGCTTCCACGTGCGGCGGCCGGTGGCGCGCCTCGACCGGATCATGGTGACGCAGGGGCTCGGGATCGACGAATGCGGAGTCCACCACAGCGCCGCGGCGCGCAAGGCCAGCGACCATTATCCGGTCTGGGCGAAGCTCAGGCGGCTTTGACCGTACAGGGCAGCGTGGGAGCCTTCGCCGTCATCCCGGCGTAAGCCGGGACCTCAGGACGAGAAGTCTCGGCGGGTCTCGCCGAGATCCCGGCTTTCGCCGGGATGACGGAGGATCAGTTCGCCGCGTCCACGCTGGAATTGTTTCCCACCTCCGCCGCTTCCGCCGCCGGCTCGGCAGGCTCGGCCGGCGCCGCCGCCGGCCTCGATTCCAGCGCCAGCCAGTCGCGCGGCTCCAGGCGGTAGAACATGTCCATCACTTCGAGCTCGAGGCCCCAGGGCTGGCCGCTGGAGCCGTTCCAAAGCGCAACCACTCCGGATTTCAGGACGGGATCGAACATGATCAGGGAGCGATAGCCCCGCACTCCGCCATGATGGCCGATGACCCGGTGGCCGGCATAATCGTAGATCCGCCAGCCCAGGCCGTAGGCGGCGGTGCGCACCCGCTCGCGATATTTGCGCATTCGGCCAAGCTCACCCGGCGTCGCCACCCGAGCGGTCTGCACCGACTGCAGCACCCGGGGCGAAAGGACGCCCGGTTCGACGCCCATCTGCGCCTGCAGCCAGATGGCGAGATCCTTGATCGTGGAATTTACCCCGCCGGCGGCCGGGACGCGATAATAAGGTTCGGCGACTTCGACCGGCTTCGAATTCTTGCCGCCGACATGGGGTCGCGCCCATCGTTTCGCAGTGACGAGGCCGTCCCGGGTCATAGTGGCGCTCGCCATCCCGAGCGGGCCGAAGAGATGTTCGCGGACCGCCTCCGGATAGCTCTTGCCGGTGACCTTCTCGACGATCTCGGTCGCCGCGTCATAGGCGACGTTCTGATAGGCCCAGCAGGTTCCGGGCGAGCAGATGGAGTTCAGCTGCGCCAGCGACGCCCGAAGGAAGCGCGGGTCCATCCCGTCCTCCAGCTTGGAATCGTTGGCGTGGCTGAAAAGGCCGAGACGGTGCGAGAGCAGATCGGCGACCGTCGCCTTCTGCTCGTTCCCTCCGGGCAGCCGCAGCGATGTCGAATATTTGGCGACCGGCTCGTAGAGCGAGAGCTTGCCCTGATCGGCGAGCAGAGCGACCATGTCGCCGGCGACGCCTTTCGAAAGCGAGGCCCAGCGGAACACGGTGTCGGTGGTCACCGCCTCGCCGCTTCCGGCGACCGTCTCCCCGTAACCCTTGAGAAAGCGGATCTCGCCGTTCTCGACCACTCCGACGGCAAGGCCGACCATCTTCTGGCCGCGCATCAGCGCCTGCAGGCGCTGGTCGAGCCGCTTGTAGTCGGCGACGCTTCCGTTCCCGTTCTGGCGAGACTCGATGGTCGCGAGCTGCTGGTTGGAGATCCCGAGCTCCGGCTGCGCGGGCTCGCCGGCGCCGAAACTTATGTGCGTCGCTGCCCAGTAGAGAAAAAGGAGGAGGAGACCGGCGACGGGCAGGTACAAGAACGGCCGCTTCAGCTTACACTCTCCCGCCCGATTCAGGCCGATGCGCACTCGTGGATCCTGATACGCTGTTCGGGCGGGAGGTAAAGCTTTCCTCGTCGCGAAGGTTGAACGCCCTGCGGCGAGGGTCCGTCATTGCCTGCCTCCCTGCCGCGAAGCGGTGGGGAGGGGGACCATGCGAAGCATGGTGGAGGGGTAACCGACCGACGCTTGCGGTTCGATCGAGTCCAACGTCTGCGCCTTTACCCCTCCACCACCCTCCGGGTGGTCCCCCTCCCATCTTCGATGGGGAGGCAAAGGATCAGATCGAAGGTACGAGCTCCAGGCGCACCTGCGCGGTGCCCGAGCGGATCATCTGGATTTCGCGGGCGGCGCCGAGCGAGACGTCGATCAGGCGCTTGCCGACGAACGGCCCGCGGTCGTTCACCCGAACGACGACGCTGCGGCCGTTGGCGACGTTGGTGACCCGAAGCTTGGTCCCGAGCGGAAGGGTGCGGTGGGCGGCGGTGAGGGCGTTCGGGTTGAAGCGCTCGCCGCTGGCGGTCCGGTTGCCGGCGAGCTCGCGGCCGTAATAGCTGGCGGTGCCCTGGCCGATCGCCTGGTAGACCTTCTCCTCGGCGACCTCGGGATCGATGGCGCGGACGATGGTCTCGTCGAGCGTCGCGACCACCGCCGTCAGGCCTTCGAGCCGGTCCCCCGGCGCAAGCTCATCGGCCTGGACGGGCCCGGAGCTCATCAGCCCGGCGATGGCGGTGATGACGGCAAATTGAGTGCCGCGGCGACGCAAGCGCGAAAACAACATAAGCTTTGTGGCCCCTCAGCCTCCGATGGAAACGGGGCTACCGGACCAATCTGAATGAGTCCCATTCGTTACGGCGGCGTGAAGCGATTCCGGGATGAATTGAGCCCGGTTCCTTCCACCTCGACAACTCGTCGCGAGGGTGCCACGCTTCGTCGGGTGCGCGAAAAGGAATTACGGCTGGCCTTGATCTGCTACGGCGGAATCAGCCTCGCCGTTTACATGCACGGGATCACCAAGGAAGTCTGGCGGCTCGCCCGCGCAAGCCGCGCCTTCCACTCCGGCGAGGACGCCGAAGCGGGTTCGGAAGCCGTTTATCGCCGCCTGATCGAGGCGATCGCCCGCGAGTGCGCGCTCGACGTTCGGGTCCTGGTGGACATCCTTGCGGGCGCGAGCGCGGGCGGGATCAACGCCGTCTTCCTGGCGGAGGCCATCGCCAGCGGCCGCTCGCTCGACCCGCTGACCGACCTCTGGCTGGAAACGGCCGACGTCGACCGGCTGATCGATCCGGCGATGAGCCGCTTCTCCCGGATCGCCAAGTCGGCGGCGGTGCCGCTCGCCTGGGCCTGGTCGTCGAGACGCGGAGCCCTCGAGAAGACGGTCGAGGCCGAGCATCGCGAGGAGATCCGCTCCAAGCTCGCAAATTTCGTCCGCGCCCGCTGGTTCGCGCCGCCGTTCAGCGGCCCGGGCTTCACCCGGCTTCTGCTCGACGCGTTCGACGCAATGGCGGCCGGTCCCAGGAGCGAGCCCCTCCTGCCGAGCTACCATCCCCTCGATCTGTTCGTCACCGTCACCGATTTCTACGGCTATTCGGAGCCGCTTCGGCTCAACTCGCCCGCCGAGGTGATCGAGCAGGAGCATCGCCTGATCCTGTCCTTCCGGCGCGCGGGACCGGGGCCGCTCGCCGACGCCGCCGAGCTCACCTTCGCGGCCCGGGCGACCGCGAGCTTCCCGGGCGCCTTCCCGCCATTCCAGGCGGCCGAGCTCGACAAGGTGCTGCGCGAACGGGGCGCCGCCTGGCCCGGGCGCGCCGACTTCCTGGCCCGGGCCCTGCCGCGCCAGTCGGCGCTCGGAACGGCCAAGACGGCGGTCCTGATCGACGGCTCCGTCCTCGCCAACGCGCCCTTCCGGCCGGCGATCAAGGCGCTCCAGAACCGCCCCGCCCACCGGGAGGTCGACCGCCGCTTCGTCTATATCGATCCCAAGCCCGGGCTCCGCTCGGTGCGGCTGGCGGCCGGCGGGGGCGACGAGGCTCCCGGCTTCTTCGCGACCATCTTCGGAGCGCTTTCCGACATTCCGCGCGAGCAGCCGATCCGCGACAATCTCGAGGCGATCGAGCAGCGCTCCTCCACCATCCGGCGGCTCCGCCGGATCGTGGAAGCGATGCGGCCGGAGGTGGAGGCGGCGATCGAGCGGGCGTTCGGCTCGACCCTGCTGCTGATGCGGCCGACCGCGAAGCGGCTCGCCTCCTGGCGCAGCCGGGCCCAGACCGTCGCGGCGCGCGAGGCAGGCTACGCTTATGCCGCCTACGGGCATTTCAAGCTCGCCGGCGTGGCGGAGGAGGTCGCCGAGCGGATCTTCCGGCTGGGCGGAGGCGGCGACCGCGCCCGCCACGAGCGGGTACGGCAGGCCGTCTGGAGCGAATTGAGGCGGCGCGGCCTTGCCGATGGCGATTCGATGACCTCGGCCGGCGCCCGGCCGGAGGTGGTGCTCTTTCTGAGGAGCCTCGACTCCGCCTTCCGCATCCGGCGGCTCCGATTCCTCGTCCGGCGCCTCGGCCAGATCGAAGAGCAGCCCGATCCGCCGCGCGGTGCCATCGCCGCCGCGCGGGGCGAGCTTTACCGCCTGATCGGCCGCTATTCGGAAGACCCGTCCGAAGCGGGAGCGGACGACTACCTCCAGGCGGAGACCCGCCCGGGAGCGGCGCTGGACGCGCTCGCGGCGGGCCTTGCGCTCAAGGCCGCCGACGACGAGGCCGACGCCCGGCTGACCGAAGCGCTCGCCGCCTTTCCGAAGCCGGAGCGCCGGTCGCTGATCCTCTCCTATCTCGGCTTCCCCTTCTACGACATCGCCACCCTGCCGCTGCTCCAGGGCGAAGGGCTGGACGAATATGACGAGGTCAAGGTCGACCGAATCTCACCCGAGGATGCGACTTCGATCCGCTCCGGCGGCGCGGGCGCGACGCTCAAGGGTATCCAGTTCAACAGCTTCGGCGCCTTCTTCAGCCGCGCCTACCGGGAGAACGATTATCTGTGGGGCCGCCTCCACGGCGCCGACCGGCTGATCGACATCACCGTCTCCACCCTCCCCGAGGGGCTGCGTTTGCCGGAGGGGCTGGCCGAGCGGCTCAAGCGGGAGGCCTTCCGAGCCATCCTCGCCGAAGAGCGGCCGAGGCTGCTCGAGATACAATCTCTTTTCGACACGATCGAGCGCGAGGTCGGGTGAGGCCGCCTTGATCACTCCTCCCCGAGCTTGCTCGGGGAGGGGGACCGCGACGCGAAGCGTCGTGGTGGAGGGGCAAAACGGACACGGGAACTCCCCCTCCACCAGGCTTCGCCTGGTCCCCCTCCCGAGGCAAGCTCGGGGAGGAATTAGAATCGGCCCGGTTGCGCCGCCGCGTCGACGGCCATACACCTGAGCCCAACTCGGGAGGGCGCGAATGCAATTTCTGAAAACCCTCTTCTGGATCGCACTCACGGTGGTGCTCGTCTTATTCGCGAAAGCCAATTGGAACGCGGTCACCCTGAAGCTGTGGGGCGGCCTCGAGGCCGACGTGAAGCTGCCCGTGCTCGTCCTCGCCGCTTTCCTGCTCGGCTTCCTTCCGACCGTCATCGTCTACCGCGCCCGGCTTTGGGGGCTGAAGCGCCGGCTCGAGCCTGCGGAGCGGCAGGTCGTTCCCGTCCCGGCCCCGGCCGCCCCCGCTCCGGTAGCGGTCGACAATGGCGAGAACGGCGGCCGAGTGGCCACCGACAGCAAGGCCTGGCCGACGGCATGAGGAGCCCGATCTTCGTCGCCATCGACACGCCCGATCCGGAGCGGGCGAAGTCGATCGCGACTCGAGTCAGGAACCATGTCGGAGGGATCAAGCTCGGCCTCGAATTCTTCTGCGCCAACGGTCTCCACGGCGTGCGCCAAATGGCCGAGCTCCAGCTTCCGATCTTCCTGGACCTCAAGCTGCACGACATCCCCAACACCGTCGGCAAGGCGATCCAGGCGCTTCGCCCGCTCGAGCCGGCGGTGCTCACAGTCCACGCCGCCGGCGGCCGGGCGATGATGGAGGACGCCAAGGCCGCGGCGCCGGCCGGGACTAAGGTGATCGCGGTGACGGTGCTGACCAGCCTCGACGGCGCCGATCTCGCTTCGATCGGCCTGGCCGAGGACCCGCACGCGCAGGTCGAACGGCTGACGGCGCTGGCTCGGGAAGCCGGGGTGGACGGAGTCGTCTGCTCCGGCAACGAGGTGGCGGCCGCCCGCAAATTGTGGCCGGACGGCTTCTTCGTCGTTCCGGGGGTACGGCCGGCGGACAGCCATGTCGGCGACCAGAAACGGGTGATGACCCCGCGCAAGGCGCTCGACGCGGGAGCTTCGATCCTCGTCATCGGCCGGCCCATCACCGGGGCCGAGGATCCCGACCGTGCCGCAAGGGAAATCGAGGCGACGCTCTGATTTGCCTCCCCATCGAAGATGGGGAGGGGGACCCCGCGTAGCGGGGTGGAGGGGTAGCTGGCGCAAGCCTGTTTCACTTCAGGCTACGCCTGGTCCCCCTCCCCATGCTGCGCATGGGGAGGCAGAGTGTAGACACCCCCTCCCCACCCTCCTATCTCCCGCTCGCCTCAGGAGACCCCCATGAGCTGGCTGAACCGCGTCCGCAATTCCATCCCTTTCCTGCCCAAAAGGGAAACGCCGGAGAATCTCTGGCACAAATGCCGGCAGTGCAACGCCATGATCTTCACCAAGGAATGGGAGGAGAACGGCTCCGTCTGCCCCCGCTGCGACCATCATGGGCGGATCGGCCCGAGGGCGCGGTTCGAGCGGTTGTTCGACCCGGGCTATTCCATGCTGGCCCAGCCGCAGGTGCGCGAGGATCCGCTCAAGTTCCGCGATTCCAAACGCTACAGCGACCGCCTCAAGGCCGCCCGCGCGGCGACGGGCGAGAGCGACGCCCTGATCAACGCCCGCGGCACGCTCGACGGACACCGGGCCGTCATCGGCGTCCAGGACTTCGCCTTCATGGGCGGGTCGATGGGAATGGCGGTCGGCGCCGCCTTCCTCGACGGAGTCCGGGCGGCGATCGCCGATCGCTGTCCCTACATCATCTTCACGGCGGCCGGCGGCGCCCGGATGCAGGAAGGGATATTGTCCCTCATGCAGATGCCCAAGACGACGGTCGCGATAGCCGAGCTGCGCGAGGCGGGCCTGCCCTACATCGTCGTCCTCACCGATCCGACGACGGGCGGAGTCACCGCCTCCTACGCCATGCTCGGCGACGTCCAGATCGCTGAGCCCGGCGCACTGATCGGCTTCGCCGGCCAGCGGGTGATCGAATCCACCATCCGCGAGAAGCTCCCCGAGGGCTTCCAGCGCGCCGAATATCTGCTCGCCCACGGCATGATCGACATGGTGGTGCACAGGAAGGACCTGCGCGCGACCCTGGCGCGGCTGATCGATTACCTCACTCCGCAAGCGAAGGCGGCGGCGTGATTTGCCTCCCCGTCGAAGATGGGGAGGGGGACCACCGAAGGTGGTGGAGGGGTGGCCGGGCGAGGCCCTCGCCGTCGGGCGCCGGATCCTCGGCCTTTCTTCGAAGTCACCCCTCCACCATGCTGCGCATGGTCCCCCTCCCCATGCCCTCGGCATAGGGAGGCAGATCGAGTTGGACCGCGCCGTCTCGTCCGATCCGGCGGTCCAGCGGCAGCTGGACCGGCTCGCGAGCCTCTCCCCCGGCGCCGACACGCTGGGCCTGGAGCGCATTTCCGCGCTGCTGGGGCGCCTCGGCCATCCGGAACGGCGCCTGCCGCCGGTCCTCCACGTCGCCGGCACCAACGGCAAGGGCTCGACCTGCGCCTTTCTTCGAGCCGCCGTGGAGGCCGCCGGGCTGACCGCCCATGTCTACACCAGCCCGCACCTCGTGCGCTTCAACGAACGTATCCGGCTGGCCGGGCAGCTGATCGGCGACGAACAGCTGGCGGCCCTGCTCGAGGAGACGCTGGACTCAGCCGGCGGCCTCGAGATCAGCTTCTTCGAGGCGACCACTGCGGCCGCCTTTCTCGCTTTTTCCCGCCAAAGCGCGGACGCCTGCATCGTCGAGGTGGGGCTCGGCGGGCGGCTCGACGCGACCAACGTCATCCCGTCGCCCGCGGCCTGCGCGATCGCGCAGCTCGGACTGGACCATCAGCAGTTCCTCGGCAGCCGGATCGAAGACATAGCCGCGGAGAAGGCGGGCATCGCCAAGAAGGGGGTGCCGCTGGTGACTCAGCATTATCCCGAACCGCTCTCCAACCGAATCGGCGAGGCGGCGGCGGCGGCGGGAGCGCACTGGATGCCGCGCGGCGGGCGCTGGGACGCCATCGTCTACCGGCAGAAGCTCCACTATCGCGACGGTCGCGGCAAGCTGCAGCTTCCCCTCCCGCGCCTCCACGGCGCCCACCAGGCGATGAACGCCGCGCTGGCGGTGGCCGTGCTCCGCCATCAGCAGGCGGTGCCGGTTCGGGACCCGGCGCTTCGGGCGGCGATGGGCTGGGCCGACTGGCCCGCCCGGCTCCAGCGGCTCGCCCCGGGGCCGCTCGCCGGCCTGCTGCCGTCGGGATCGGAGCTTTGGCTGGACGGCGGCCACAACCCGGCGGCGGCCCGGGCGGTGGCGGATTTCTTCCGCGCCCATGTGCCGAGCGACCGGCCCTTTCACATCGTCCTCGGCCTCCTCGCCGCCAAGGACATGGCGGGAGTGCTCAAGCCGTTCGCCAACCGGGCCGCCACCCTGCACGCCGTGCCGGTGCCGGGGCACGCCCACCATTCGCCGGCGGACCTTGCCGCCGCCGCTCGCGCCAGCGGCCTCACCTCGATGACGGCGGCGGACGTCGAATCGGCGCTGGGCTGGATTGCCCGCCACGCCGACCGCGACCGGCCGCCGATCGTCCTGATCCTGGGCTCGCTCTATCTCGCCGGGGAAGTGCTGAAGGCCAACGGCCAAGCGCCGGCCTAGCTTGCCTCCCCACGCGCAGCGTGGGGAGGGGGACCACCCGAAGGGTGGTGGAGGGGTAGCTGGCAAAAGCCTGTGCCATCACCCCTCCACCATGCTTCGCATGGTCCCCCTCCCCATCTCGCGATGGGGAGGCAAGGGAGGACCTAGCCGCCCCGAAGCTCCGCCAGGGTGCGCGCCGCCCACTCGTACATCT
>DASVTA010000360.1:0-2402 GCA_036387815.1 Allosphingosinicella sp. | reverse complement strand
AAGGCCGCGGTCGATTCGGCGCGGGCGGCGGACCGGCTGCTTGCGGTCGATCTCTCCTACCGGTTCACGGACGGCGCGGCCCGGATCAGGGAGCGGGTCCGGGAAGGCGATCTGGGCCGGGTCTATGCGGCCGATCTCGTCTTCCACAACGCCTACGGGCCCGACAAACCCTGGTTCTACGACCCGGCCCTGTCGGGCGGCGGCTGCGTCATCGATCTGGGAGTCCATCTCGTCGACCTCGCCCTCTGGATGCTGGATTTCCCGAAGGTCGCCGGCGTTTCGTCCCAGCTGCTGTCGGGAGGCGAGCCGCTTCGCCCCGGCGGAGTCGAGGATTATTCGGTCGCCAACCTGGAGTTGGTAAGCGGCGCATCGGTTCGGCTCGCCTGCTCCTGGCGCCTGCCCGCGGGGCGCGACGCCATCATCTCGGCGGCCCTCTACGGCACCGGCGGGGGCGCCGCCCTTCGCAACGTCGGCGGCTCCTTCTACGATTTCGAAGCGGAGCTCTACCGCGGCACTTCGGCGCAGACGCTGTCGAGCCCGCCCGACGATTGGGGCGGCAGAGCGGCCGCGGACTGGGCGAGGCGGCTCGCCGCTGGGGAGCGGTTTGATCCGGCCGCCGACAGGCTGGTGGAGATCGCCGAGGTGCTCGACCGGATCTACGGCCGCGGCGCCTGAAGCGTGCGCACCTGTTATGGCGGCGGGCCGCTTCCTCGCCGCCGCCGCGGCCGGGGCGCCTCCTCGCCATCCAGACCCACTCGCCGCAGCCAGCGCGCCTCGATGAGCTTGAGGACATCGTAGCCGCCGATCGAAAGCATTGCCGCCGTGAAGGCCGCGCCGGTCCTGGACAGGCTGAAAAGCTCGGCGGCCGCGGTCGCGGCGATGACCAGCAGCGGCGTGATGAGCAGGCGCCGGATCCACCAGTCGCGCTGCGGCTTCCGGTTCGCCTCCAGCTCCCGGCCATAGGAGGCGGCGAGGCCGGCGGCGAGGGCGGCGGCGATGACCAGATAATGGACTCCGGCGGCGGGCAGCGCTGGCCAGATCATCGTAACCGCGCCTCCTGGCGCTCGATGAAGGCGATCACGCGATCGAGCGTCGCCTGGCGCGGCTGACGGCCGTCGCGAAGGTTCATGACGAAATTGGGATCGCCCAGGGCGTCCCTGCCGAGCCTGGTCGGCGCGGTCTTGGAGTGGCGCAGGTAGCGGTCAATACGGTCGAGGATCATTGGGAGGGCTCCGAATCGTCTAATTCCTATGCTCCCATGCGAAATCCTACTTGTCTAGGATAAATCCTGCAGGTAAGAGAGGTCGAATGGAACCGATCGACCCGCGCCTCGCGCTCGAACGCCTGCTCCGGGAGCGGGGGGAGGATTATGCCGGCCTGTCGCGCCTGATCGGCAAGAACCCGGCCTACATCCAGCAGTTCATCAAGCGTGGAACGCCCCGCAAGCTGGACGAGGAGGATCGCCGCACGATCGCCCGCTACCTTGGGGTGAGCGAGTCGGTGCTCGGCGGCCGGGCCGCGCCTCAGGGAGAGGGTTCGGCTGGCGACATGGTGAGGGTGCCACGCCTGGACGTGGGAGCGTCCGCCGGCCACGGGGCCGTCAACGAGTCGGAAGTTCCGGTCGCCCACATCGCCTTCGATCCCAAATGGCTGCGCCAGCTCTGCAAGGGCGGCACCAACCATCTCTCCTTCATCCGGGTGCAGGGGGATTCGATGAGCCCGACCCTTGCCGACGGGGACGACATATTGGTCGACGGAGCGGACGGAGCGGAGCGGCTACGCGACGGCATCTATGTTCTTCGCCGCGAGGACACGCTGATGGTCAAGCGTCTGGCGGTCAATCCGATCGCCGCGAGAGTGACGATCTCGAGCGACAATCCCGCTTATCCCGAGTGGCGCGACTGCGAGCTGTCGACCCTCGCCATCATCGGCCGGGTCATCTGGGCCGGCCGCCGCCTCAGCTGAGCTCGGCCCGAATCAATCCTGTTCCGGATGGGACCCGACCCCAATGGCCTATAGCTTCGACGACACTCCCGACCGCCACGCCCGGCTGGCGGACGCGCATCGCATGGCCATGGAGCTTCTGGGCGCGGCGGAGCGGTCCGGGCTGTTCCGGGCGGGGGTGACGGAATCGCGGCTGGGCAAGGACATCCAGGCCCTCGGCCGCGAGATGTTCGGGACGTTCAAGCACTGGCACAAAAGGATCGTCAGGGCGGGCCCGAACACGCTGTTCACCTATGGCGGCGATCCGCCCGACCTCCTGGTCCAGCCGGACGACATCCTCTTCGTCGATCTGGGGCCGCTCTTCGGAGCCTGGGAAGCCGACATCGGCCGGACCTATGTGATCGGGGACGATCCCGAGAGAGTGCGGATGCGCGACGCGATCGAAGCGGCGTGGTTCG
>DASVTA010000359.1:0-1879 GCA_036387815.1 Allosphingosinicella sp. | reverse complement strand
CGCCGTTCCTTCGAGGCCGATCCGGGCGCGGCGGAAGGCGGTGCCGTCATTGTAATCGTAGCCGCCCGCCCGTTCGTCGAAGAGCGCGTAATCGGCCTCGATCACTCCGCGCGGCCTGAACGTGAAGTCGCCTTTCTCGTCCGACAGGGTCGGGGCCCAGCCGAACTGGACCTGCTTCGCCTCGCGCTTCTCGGCGGTCTCGACCCGGGTCTGCGTGGAGGCGGCCTGCTGCTCGAGCTCGGCGTTGCGCGCCTCCAGCTGCTTCACCCGCGCTTCCAGCGCATTGAGCCGGTCGACGATCGCGTCGCCGGTGGCCGGCGGCTCCGGCTCCTGCGCGCAAGCGGGACCGGCGGCGGCCAAAGCGGTGAGGGCGGTGCCGGTCAGGAGCAGGAAACGCATTGGGTCCTCCGTCGATTGGGAGGCGTTCGGCATCGCCTGAACCGCAGTCAAGCCGGCAAACCTCTCGAGTTTCACTTTTGCTTCAGAATCTTTTCCGAATTGTGACACTCCAGGTTCGAGGATCGCGCGGCTGCCCGCGCGATCCGGCCGGTGCTTCCTCAGATTACCGGGCTGATCCGCCCTGGGACTTGCGATGCGCTCGCCAGGTAGGAGGAGCGCTCGACGAAATCGCCGAGCCTTTCCCCCGCAAGCCGCTCCGCCGAGTAGCGGCCGAGAAGGTCATCGAGCACCGCGAGTATCTCGGCCTCGCCGGCATTCTCGCGGACCATCCGGGCCAGCCGCTGGCCATGGAAGCCGCCGCCGAGATAGAGGTTGTACTTGCCCGGCGCTCGGCCGGTCAGGGCGATCTCGGCCACGTAGGGACGCGAGCAGCCGTTGGGGCAGCCGCTGATCCGGAAGGTGATGGGCTCATCGAGAAGCCCGTGTCCGGAGAGGATCCGCTCGATCCCGGTGAGGATGTCGGGAAGGTAGCGCTCGGCCTCGGCCATCGCGAGGCCGCAGGTCGGAAGCGCGACGCAGGCGATCGAGTTGCGGCGGATCGCACTTTCCGGGGCGCCGGCGAGGCCGTGCTCGGCGAGCAGGGCTTCGATCGCCGGGCGGTCCCCGGCGGCGATTCCCGCGACGATCAGGTTCTGATTGGGAGTGACCCGGAACGTGCCGCGGTGGATCCGGGCGATTGCCCGCAGCCCGTCCAGCCAGGAGCCGCCGGGCGCGTTGCCGAGGCGTCCGCTCTCGACATAGAGGGTGCAGTTGAAGCGGCCGCTTCCGGTCTCCCGCCAACCGAACGGATCGCCGTTCGAGGTGAAGTGGAAGGGTCTCGCCGGCTCGAGCGGGGCGCCGAGACGCGCCTCGATCTCACTCTTGATCCAGCCCAGGCCCTTGTCGTCGATCGTATATTTGAAGCGCGCCCGGTTGCGCTGGGCGCGGTTTCCGTAATCGCGCTGGACCGACATCACCGCGCCGGTCGCCGCGACCAGCCGGTCCCTGTGGATATAACCGATCACATCGGCGAGCCTTGGATAGGTGAGGGGCTCGTTCTCGGTTCGGCCCATGCCTCCGCCGACGGCGAGGTTGAAGCCCTCCAGCCCGTCCGGACCCGCGACGGCGATGAAGCCGAGATCCTGGGTGTAGACGTCGATGTCGTTGGAGGGCGGGACGACGAAGCCGATCTTGAACTTCCGGGGCAAATAGGTCGCGCCATAAAAGGGTTCCTGCTCCTCGTCGGAAGAGGCGACCTTCTCCTCGCCGTACCAGATTTCGTGATAGGCCCGGGTTCTGGGCAGATATTCGTCGCTGACCGAGCGGGCCGCGGCGGCGACTTCGGCATGGAGCGCCGACTCCTCGGGGTCGGCGGCGCACATGACGTTGCGCGAGACGTCGCCGCAGGCGGCGACGGTGTCGAGCAGGACTTCGTGAAGCC
>DASVTA010000358.1:0-2015 GCA_036387815.1 Allosphingosinicella sp. | reverse complement strand
CGCCGAGGGCGTGCAGCACGCGCGCCCGGCGGGCGACGCTTTCGTCCGGCAGGTCGGTCCAATCCCCCTGCGTGGCGTAATAGCGAAGGGCGAGGTCGTTGATCGCCGCCCTGAGCTTCAAATTGCCCGTGCGCCTCGCCTCCTTGCGTAGGTCGGTCAGCATCGCCTCGACCACTCCCTCGGCACCGACCCGCCGCCGCTCCGCCTCTTCCCGGGCCTCGAGCGCCATCGCCAGCAGCAGGGCCATGATTAGCACCAGCGCCGCCGCCCCGAGCGTGACCGCCGTCACGCGTTTTACCTGGCGCTGGGCGTCGCGCTGGACGAGGGCGTCGAGGGGGAGGCCGGCGAGGCCCGCGACGATCTTGAGGAAGGCGAGGCGCTTGCCGTCGCCTTCGCGGCGGAAGTCGGCGGCGAGGGGCTCGGCGCCGTCAGGCCGGCGCAGCGGCTCCGGCAAGGCTTCCGCCGGTTCGCCGCGGGCGACGGCGACCAGCACCGGCGAGCCCGGGTGGAGGTCGCGGAACAAGGCGATCTCGCGCGCGACCCAGTACGACTTCGCCGCGTCGGGCGAGGCGACCACCACCAAAGCGGAAGAGGCCGCGATCGCCTCGCGCACCGCCTCGGAAAGATCGGTGGCGGCGGACAGATCCTCGCGGTCTCGGAAGACCGGGCCGATCCGGCCTGCCGCCTGGCCGGGCAAGGGCGTCACCTGGCCGGCGAGCCGCCGCGGAAGACGATAGGCCTCGAGCCTCCGCTGCAGCCAGGCGGCGAACGCCCGGTCCGAGTGACAATAGCTGACGAAAGCCCGGAACGGCGTGGTCGACGACATGGCAAGCCCCCCTGCCCACGATTATCGGGAGGGAGGATGCACGCTTCCCGGATATTTCCAAATCAAATCGGCGGCGGCGTCAAAATCCGGTCAGGCGGCCTCTTCGGGAGCCGGCGCCGGCACCGCCGTCCACTCGCAGCGGTGCAGGCTGATCGGATCGACGAACATCCCGCCCATCTCCGGGCCGAGCTGCCAGCGGACCTGGGCGTGGACCGGCCCGACTCCCGGCACGTCGAGCGAGACGTAGCTGCCGATGCGCACCGGCTCGGGACATTTGGCCTTGAAGCCGCTGGTCGAGACGTCGCACATCCGGACCTCGATGCTGTACCAGCTTTGCGAGCGCAGCTGGGTTCGGCCCGCGACGGGCGTGCGGCCGGACCTGCGTGTCTTGAACTGGTTCATCGCCATCGATCCCGGTGTAATTGGCGACCGTAAGGCGGGAATGATGAAGGTGGGGTAAAGGGGGCGGGGCGCCGGCAGGCAGGCGCAAGCTCTTTTCAACCCGTCATCCCGGACTTGATCCGGGATCCACGGCCCCGGGTGGGCGGGCCTTCCAAAATCGGTGTTCATAGATTTCCGGCTTTCGCCGGAATGCCGAATGGGGGTGAGGAGCAGCGGCGCTTTCCGCCTGGGGTCCGCGCTTTCGCCGGGATGACGGAAGGGCGGGATGACGGGGTGGGTGCCGCTGGGCTAGGCTGCCGGCTATGGTGACTCGGCGCCTCCCGCTCTTCCGGCTGCTCGCGGCCAGCCTGCTCCTCGCGGGTTGCGGAGAGCAGGCGACGGGGCCGATCGCGGTCAGCGCGATCGGCGGAAGCCCGCTCGTTCGCAACCCGAACCGGGAGCCGCTGGAGACTCCGGCGGCGCTGATGCTGGAGGCGACCGCGCAGGGCCTGGTGCGCTTCGACGCCGGGGGCGAGATAGAGCCGGCGCTGGCACAGCGCTGGATCGTTTCCGACGATGGCCTTCGCTACACCTTCAGGCTCGGCAAGGCGAGCTGGCGCGGGGGCCGGATCACGGCGCAGCAGGTCGTCGCCCGGCTCCGCGCCGCCACCGCCCCGGCAAGCCGCAACCCGCTAAAGCCGATCCTGGGCGCCATAGACGAGATCGTCGCGATGACCGACGACGTGCTCGAGATCAGCCTCAAATCGCCCCGGCCCAATTTCCTGCAGCTGCTGGCCCAGCCCGAGAT
>DASVTA010000357.1:0-3690 GCA_036387815.1 Allosphingosinicella sp. | reverse complement strand
CGCGCGGTCCCCCTCCCCGAGCAAGCTCGGGGAGGATCGGCGCGTTTGACTTATTCCTCCCCAGCTCGCCTCGGGGAGGGGGACCACCCGTAGGGTGGTGGAGGGGTGGCGGCGCGGCCTTGGCAGTTCGCGCGCGAGCTTTCCGAATCTACGGCCGCTACCCCTCCACCATGCTTCGCATGGTCCCCCTCCCCATCTGGCGATGGAGAGGCAGAGGATTACTCCGCCGCGACCGCCGTCTCTTCCTCGATCGCCACCTGGCCGAGATAGTCGGCAAGCGCCGCGTCGAAGCGCCTCAGCATCATTCCGCGCTTGCTGGTCATGGCCGTGCTGAGCGCTTCCGGCCCGTCCTCGGCCACGACCAGCGCCGGGCTGTAGCCCGCGCCTTCCGCCACCCGGCAGGCGAAATCGTGCCAGCTGAGCTCGCCGTCGTTGGCCAAATGCCAAAGGCCGGTCTCGCCGTCGACGAGGAGGTCGAGCGTCGCGTGGCACAGGTCCGGCACGTAGGTCGGCGAGACCCGCGTGCGCGAGCAGGCGCGGACCGTCTCGCCGCGGGCGAGCGCCCCCAGCACGTGCCAGGCGAAATTGTAGCGGTCCCAGGGGCCGAAGAAGGCGCTTGTGCGGACGATGAGCGGTCTGCCGCCGGCGGCGAGCACCCGCCTTTCCGCCTCCGCCTTGCTCTGCCCGTAGACGCAGCCCGGAGCGGTCTCGTCCTCCTCATGGTAGCGGCGGCCGAGGCGGCCGTCGAAGACGAGGTCGGACGAGAAAGTGACGAGCGGAATTCCGGCCGCCGCGCAGGCCGCGGCCAGAGCCTCGGCGCCGCCGGCGTTGGCCGCGATGCAGGCGTCCGGCTCCCGCTCCGCGTCGGCGACGCGGACGAAGCCCGCCGTGTTGATCACCGCCCAGGGCTCGTGGCCATCGAGCGCCCGGTCGATCGAACGAGGATCGCAGATATCCAGGTCCGCCCGCCCGGTGAGGCAGAAGGGCAGCGCCCTCTCCTCGCAGATCCGGGCGAAGGCGTTGCCGAGCGTTCCGGTGGCGCCGGTGATGAGCAGCTTGCGGCCGCCCCAGGCGAGCGGCTTGCAGCTCCCGCTCCAGGGGTAGAGGCGCGGCGGCCGCCGCCACCAGCCGGGGGAATCGAGCGCCGGATGATCGAACGTCTCGCCTTTGGCATAGGCCTTGGCCGCCTGGGCGATCACCGTCGGGCGCGGCGTTCCGCTGCGCGCGTCGAAGGCGCCGTCGTCGTAGAAGCCGTTGCGCTGCGTCAGGAGGAAGCGCCAGTCGACGTTTCCGAACATCGACCAGATCGTCACCGCGCGCAGGTCCATGCCTTCGCCGCGGAGCCGGTTCGCCGTCTCCCACACCTCCGCGAACCAGCGCAGCTGCTCGTCGCGGTGGCAGCCGTGGTGGACTTCGGTGATCGCGATCGGGATTCCGTAGCGGGCCCAGGCCTCGCGCAGCCGCGGCGCGAAGCCGGTGTCGTCCTCCAGACGCTTGACCCGAACGGCTTCGGCATCGGCGTAGGAATCGCGGCCGTTCCCGCCGTGGAAATGCTCCGGATAGAGGTGCATCCGGTGGTCGAGGAAGCGCTCGGACGTCAGATAATGGTTGATGCCCAGGATGTCGGGCGCCGCTTCGCCGCCGGCGAAAGCCTCGATCTCGTCCCAGCCCACGCCGGCGCCGATCAGAAGGCGGTGCATCGAATGCTTGGGGCAGATCCGGCCGGTGAGCAGGTCGAGGCTGAGCCACCGCCGCTCATTCTCGAAATTCGCCTGGTAGCGAAGCGGCGCGGTCGAGAAGCATTTGCCCAGATCCTCGGTCTGGACGAGCTTCGCGTTCGGGATATGCTTGCGGATGGCGCGCATCGCCTCCAGCGTCCCCTTGCACTCGTTGACGAGGGCGCGAAGGAAGAGGCCGTAATCCTTGGTATGCGGATACCAGTGGCCGTAGAGGGCGGAGAA
Source organism: Allosphingosinicella sp. (assembly GCA_036387815.1). Classification (GTDB taxonomy): domain Bacteria; phylum Pseudomonadota; class Alphaproteobacteria; order Sphingomonadales; family Sphingomonadaceae; genus Allosphingosinicella. Next base: position 1,729 of record DASVTA010000357.1, on the reverse strand, counting down.
GCGGGCGGTGGTCAGCGGCTCGTTGACCGGGGTCCACATCTCGATCCAGGGATAGCGTTCGGCGACGCGCGCGGCGTAATCGGCGAGCTTCTTCGGAAAGTCAGGGTCGAGCAATTCGGTATATTTCGGGCCGGAGCCGTGGTGGAGGAGGCCGCCGATCACCTTGATGCCGCGTTCGCGGAGCAAGGCCAGGCGGTCGTCGGTCCAGGCGAAATCGAGCTCGTCGGGACTGTTTGGGGCGATCGCTTCCCACAAGATCGGGAATCGGACGGTGGTGAGGCCGAGATCGGCCATGAGGTCGATGTCGCTTCGGCGGTCCCTGTGGCCGGTCTCCGCCGCCTGGTCCCGATATCCATCCTGAAGCCGGACGATCGTGGCTTCGGCGCCTCCCCATAATTCGAGCGGAGGCGTTTCGCGTGTTTCTGCCGTCATTCCTGATGCGTTCCGATTGTGGCGGGTGAGTAACGAACCCCTCTCTTCAAGCTCGGGTTCCGCCATACTTGGCTGCTTCTAAAGCAGGTTAGGTAGATTCCGGCCGGTTCTAAAACAGGTTAGCCGGATTCGGCGCATTACGGTTTCGGTAAGTCTTGCGTGCCATGCTCCGCTCCCATCCGCGGGAGAGTGCAATGCGCGTCCAGCCCCAGGAACTGAGCTTCGAAGACCGCCGCAGCGAGCCTCGGCACGAAGGCCTGATCGACACCGCCACCATCCTTTTCCGCGGCGAGCGGCATTCGGTGCCGGTGCTCAACATCTCGACCCGGGGAACCATGATCGAAAGCGCCATCGTCCCGCGCCTCGGCGAGACCGTGCTGGTCGAGTTCCCGGAATGCAGCCGGATCCAAGCCTTCGTCCGCTGGGCCCGCGACGGCAGGATCGGCCTCAACTTCGGCCATGAGATGGTATTGGGCTGATCTTGCCTCCCCGCGCGAAGCGGGGGGAGGGGGACCAGGCGAAGCCTGGTGGAGGGGTAAGAGCACCGGCCGCTTCGGAGCCAGCGCGAACCATACGACTCCCGCGCCAGCTACCCCTCCACCACAATTCGTGGTCCCCCCTCCCCATCTGGCGATGGGGAGGCAAGTCACCTCCCCAAGGCCCTCAGCACCGTCGGCGTGATTCCGCTCACCATCTTCTTTATCCCCTGGAAATTGGGATGGACCCGGTCCGGCAAGGCGAGCGCCGGATTGCCGACCACTCCGGCGAGGAAGAAGGGGTAGAGCGTCGCTCCGTGCTCCCGCGCCAGATCGGGGAAGATGCTGTTATATTCCGCCATGTATCGGCTGCCGAGATTGGGGGCGGCGAGCATTCCGGCGATCAGCACGGGGATGCCCCGGCGCTTCAGCTCCGTCACGATGGCGTCCAGGTCGGCCCGGGTCTGCCGGGGCGGAAGGCCGCGGAGCATGTCGTTGGCGCCCAGCGCGACGATGGCGAGGTCGGGCTTGGTCTTGAGCCCGTCGAGCGTCCATTTGAGCCGCGCCCGTCCCTGCGCCGCGGTGTTGCCCGAAACCCCCGCATTGGTGACGAAGGCGCGGACGCCGTTGCGCCTCAGCATGTCCTCCAGCTGCGGAGCGAAGCCCTGGGCCGGGGGCAGGCCGTAGCCGGCGGTGAGGCTGTCTCCGAAGGCGAGGACGTGCACGTCCCTGGCGTCGGCGGCGGAAGCGGAGGCGGTCATCAGCAGCAGCGCGTAGACAAGCCGCGAAAGCGCCCCATATGGGAAGCGTAACGACAGCGG
>DASVTA010000356.1:0-15133 GCA_036387815.1 Allosphingosinicella sp. | reverse complement strand
TTCCGCGGCCTTGGGGTCCATGGGGTCGGCAATGAGAACTGTGGGCATTTGTTACTCCGTCATCCCGGCGAAAGCCGGGACCTCATGGGGTGAAAGGCGCTGCGTCACTTCCTCGCTGAGGTCCCGGCTTTCGCCGGGTTGACGGCTAGGTCCGAGCCTCGTGCCAGGCCCAGTCGAGCCAGGGGAAGAGCGCTTCGAGGTCGTCCGTATCGACCGTCGCCCCGCACCAGAGCCTGAGCCCCGGCGGAGCGTCGCGGTAGCTGGCGAGGTCGTAGCCGACCCCTTCCGCCTCGAGCAGAGCGGCGATCTTCTTGACGAGGGCGGCCTGGGCTTCCGGATCGCCGTCTTGGGCGAAGCGGAGGCAGACGCTGGTGTTCGAACGGGTTTCCGGCAGCCGGGCCAGATGCTCGACCCAATCCGTGCGTCCGACCCAGGCATCGACCGCCCCGGCATTGGCTTCGGAACGGGCGATCAGGCCCGGCAGGCCGCCCGCTCCAAGCGCCCATTCGAGCGCGAAGATATAATCCTCGACCGCGAGCATCGAGGGCGTGTTGATCGTCTCGCCCTCGAAGAGGCCCTCGATCAGCTTGCCGCCTTTGGTCATCCGGAAGATCTTGGGCAGCGGCCAGGGCGGGGTGTAGCTTTCGAGCCGCTCGACCGCTCTCGGGCCGAGGACGAGCATCCCGTGCGCGCCCTCGCCGCCCAGCGCTTTCTGCCAGCTGAAGGTGGCGACGTCGATCTTCTCCCACGGCAGCGGCTGGGCGAAGGCGGCGGAAGTGGCGTCGACGATGGTCAGGCCCTCGCGGGCGTCGCTGATCCAGTCGCCGTCGGGCACCTTGACTCCCGAAGTGGTGCCGTTCCAGGTGAAGACGACGTCGCTGGCGGGATCGACGGAGGCGAGGTCGGGCAGCTCGCCATAAGGCGCCCTGATCACGGCCGCGTCGAGCTTGAGCTGCTTGACGACGTCGGTGACCCAGCCCTCGCCGAAGCTCTCCCAGGCGAGCAGGGTGACCGGCCGGGCTCCGAGCATCGACCACAAGGCCATCTCGACGGCGCCGGTGTCGGACGCCGGGACGATGCCGATCCGGTGGCTCGAGGGAATCCGAAGCACCCGGCGAGTGAGGTCGAGGGCGTGGCCGAGCCTCGCCTTGCCGAGCTTCGAGCGGTGCGACCGCCCGAGCGAACCCAGAGCGAGATGCTCGGGACCCCAGCCCGGCGGCTTCGCGCACGGGCCCGAGGAAAAGAAGGGACGGGCAGGGCGCACGTCCGGCTTGCCTATAGTCACTGTCAACTCTCCTCGCAGAGAGCACGCGCCGCGTTGGGACGGCGTGGCCCGTGGCGGGGTTTAGGGGCAGGGGCCGGGCTGTCAACCTGCACGCGCTGAGCGTCCCCGTCATCCCGGCGACGGCCGGGCCGGGTGGAGCGCACCGTCACCCGGGCGAAAGCCGGGGCCGCGTGGAGACCCGCCGCGACTTCTTGTCCTGAGGTCCCGGCTTTCGCCAGGATGACGGGAGGGGCCTAATCGCGTAGAGCTTCCCTTCATGCGGTGGTGGGCGATTTCGGCGACTTTGCTCCTGGCGGCCTGCATCCCCTCCGGCGATCGCAGGGCTCCGCCCTCCACGCGCGGCCAGCCTGGTCCGGCCCGGGAGATTCTCCAATGCCGGGCCGATCTCAGCCGTGAAGCCGTCCGCTTCAAAACCCTCCCGGACCGGCATTTCGCCAGCGGCTGCAGCGCCGTCGGCGCCGTCCAGCTTCTCGACATCGGAACTCCGGTATCCAGCCTCGGAGCTATGACCTGCCCCCTGGCGCGCCAGTTCGCGCGCTGGGCGCGGGAGGCGGTGCAGCCGGCCGCCGCCGCCTGGCTCGGCAGCCGGGTGGTGAGGATCGAGAGCTTGGGCACCTATAGCTGCCGGCCGGTGAACAGCCGGCCCGGCGCCCGCCTCAGCGAGCACGGCCGCGCCAATGCGGTGGATATCGGCGCCTTCGTCCTCGCCGACGGCCGCCGGATCACCGTCCTCGGCGGATGGAACGGCGGCGACGAGGACGTGCGCAGGTTCCTTCGCAACGTCCACTCGGCGGGGTGCCGGCGCTTCGGAATCGTGCTGGGTCCGGACTCCGACGCCTTCCACCGCGATCATCTTCATTTCGACATGGGACAGGGGCCGTATTGCCGCTAAACGGGCGGCCATGACCGATCCCATTCCACCGAACCGAGTCTTCCCTGACGCCCGCCAGGAAGCCGAGACCGCCGCCCAGCAGACTCCGTCCGCGCAGACCGAGCACAATGCCTATCGCCTCGCCTTCCAGGACATGGATTTCCTCCTCCGCGAGGATCTCCGCCCGGTCCGGTTCCAGCTGGAATTGCTGAAGCCCGAGCTACTGCTCGACGAGGCCAGGATCGGCTCGACCTTCGTCTTCTACGGGTCCGCGCGGATTCCGGAGCCGGCCAAGGCCGACGCCCTGATCGCCGCCGCGGCGACCGACGAGCAGCGGCGCATCGCGGAGCGGCTCAAGGCCAAGAGCCAATATTATGAGGAAGCGCGAAAGCTCGCCCGCCTCGCCAGCCGCTGCGATCCGGACGATCTGGGCCTGCGGCATTTCGTCGTCTGCTCGGGGGGCGGGCCTTCGATCATGGAAGCGGCCAACCGCGGCGCCCATGACGAAGGGGTGGAATCGGTCGGGCTCAATATCGTGCTGATGCACGAGCAGATGCCCAATCCCTATGTCACGCCCTCGCTGAGCTTCCAGTTCCATTATTTCGCGCTGAGGAAGATGCACTTCCTGCTCCGGGCGCGCGCGGTGGCGGTCTTCCCCGGCGGCTTCGGCACCTTCGACGAGGCGTTCGAGCTTCTCACGCTCGTCCAGACCGGCAAGGTCAAGCCGCTTCCGATCCTGTTCTTCGGTCGCGAATTCTGGGAGCGCGTCATCGATTTCGACGCCCTGGTCGAGGAAGGCGTGATCGCTCCCGACGACCTCGACCTGTTCACCTACGTGGATACCGCCGAGGAGGCATGGAAGCACGTCTGCGACTATTATATGGCCAGGGACGAGCCGGTGACCTGCGGCTGAGCCTGCTGCCGCTGTCGGGGTGAATTGCGATCGGCCGTCTACCTCCCGTCATGCCGGCGCAAGCCGGGATCATGAACACCGTCGGCTGAAAGAACGGCTCGGCCGTGTTCATGGATGCCGGATCAAGCCGGGCATGACGGAGGATCAGCGCCCCCGCCCCGCCTCATACTCCGCGATGAAGCGGTCGACCGGGATCGAGCGGATCGTCTGGGCCAGCACGTCCTCGGCGAGGTCCTCCGGCCGTTTGAAGCGGAGGCAGCTCTTGCCCATGTCGAGCTTTCTGCCCGAGGCCGCCCATTGCGCCTTCAGCCGCTCGGTGCGCTCCTCGGAGGCATAGACGCAGTTCAGGTAGAGGGCCGTGTAGCTCTTCTGGGCGGCCAGCCCGGCATAAACGAGCGGCTGCCCGTTATAGGTATCCGGGTAACGCTCCGCGGGCACTTCCCAGCTGATCATCCCCCAGTTCATCCGTTCGACATAGCCGTCGGGGAGATTGGCGTTGATCAGGTCGCGCACCCGGGCGACGAAGACGGCCCGCTCAGGCGGCAGCTCCGAGAGATAGGCTTCGGGAGTGGGCGCCTTGCTGCTGACCATCCCGATCGCCCTTATTGCTTGGGCTGGACCTTGGTCTGCTCGGCACGGCCCGCAACGGCCGGCGCGCCTTCGCCGCCGATCCGGTTCGGCCCCGCCTGCTGCTCGTTCAGGACCGGCTCGTCCTCCGCCTTGTCGCCGGCCGCGGGCGCGTCGGCCTTTTCGGCGGCGGCCTGGGCCGGATTGTCGGCGGCGGCCTGCGGCGTCGGAAGGGGCAGGTTGCTGCCCTGCGCGTTGAGGTAAGCGAGAAGGTCGGCGCGGTCCTCGACCTTGGAAATACCGGCGAAGGTCATCTTGGTCCCCGGGGCGAAGTCGCGCGGCGACTTGATCCACTGACTCATTGTTTCCCAATCCCACTTGCCGCCCTTGCCGGCGAGAGCGGGTGAATAAGCGAAGCCGGCCGCGTGCTTGCCGATCTCGCTGCCCATGACGCCCCATAGGTTCGGGCCGGTACCGTTGGCGCCGCCCTGGTTGATCGTGTGGCAGGCGGTGCACTTCTTGAACTGCGCCTCGCCCCGTCCGGCGTCGGCGTTGGCGAGCACGTTGGCGATCGGCTGCTCGGCCTCGGCGCCGCCGCCCCCCTTGCCCGGAATGACCACGCCCTCGATCGGGTAGCCCATCTTCTCGGGCCGCTCCTGGTGGAACATCTCGCCGGAGACGATCGATGCGCCGAGGGCGACGATGCCCGCGCCGAGCACCCAGCCCGCAATCGTGTTGGAGCGGTTGTCCATGCCTTCAAAGACCTCCAGGGCGCCCGCGGCCGCGCGCGGGACAAGGGAATTCGGCAGCCCCTTTAGGCGGGGGAGGGAGACGGGGCAAGACGCGGCTTGCCTCCCCATGCAAAGCATGGGGAGGGGAACCATGCGAAGCATGGTGGAGGGGTAGCTGGCGGGGGTTTGGAGTTTCTCGAGCGAACCATCCGATCATGCGCCCTCTACCCCTCCACCACCCTTCCCATCTCGCGATGGGGAGGCAGAATCCACCCAGTGCCTCAGCAGCGTATGAGCGATCGCGAAAGGCGGCGGCGCCAGGAACGGCGCGCCGGGCTCGCCGACGAGGGACGCCCTCACCCCCTCACGGTCCACCCAGACCGCGTCCTCCAGTTCCTTGGTGTCGAGGGTGACGGCGTCGGTCGGTGCGATTGCGGTGCAGGCGATCATAAGCTGGCCTGGGAAGGGCCAGGGCTGGCTTGCCACGTAACGGACGTCGCTGACCTCGATTCCCGCCTCCTCGAAAAGCTCGCGCGCCACCGCCTCCTCGATCGATTCGCCCGGCTCGACGAAGCCGGCCAAAGCGGAATAGCGCCCCTTGGGATATTGCGGCTGGCGGCCGAGCAGCACCCGCCCCTCATGTTCGGCGAGCATGATCACCACCGGATCGATCCGCGGGAAATGCTCCAGGCCGCAGCCGCCGCAGCGCCGGCCCCAGCCGCCCCGGAAAGGAGTGGCCGATGAGCCGCACGCGCCGCAGAAGAGATGGCGGTTGTGCCATTCGATCAGGCTTCGCGCCGTGCCCCAGATCGCGGCGTCCTCCGCCGCCATCCGGCCAAGCAGCCCGAAGACCGACCAGGCGCGCTGCCCCGGCTCCGCCCGGACCAGCGGCGCGAACAGGGGCACGCCCTCGCGAAAGCCCAGGAAGATGCGCTCCCCGCCTCCGGCGGCGGGATCCCAAGCGAGCCGCCCTTCCTCGTCCAGCTCCGGATCGAGCCCGCTGAGGCGCAGCAGCCGCGATTCGAAGCTCGCGGCAAGCTCCGCCAGCCGCGCCTCGTCCAGGCGCAGGTGATCGGCCCGGTCCACGCCGGAGCCTGTGAAGCCGGGTCTCACTACACCCTCTCACTGCAGGGGAGAGGGAGGGGCCCGTTCGGCGCAGCCGGGTGCGAGGGTGAGGGCAAGGGCAGCTTCGGTGAGGATGTGCCCTCACCCCCCCATTGCTGACTCAATGGGTCCCCGCCTCTCCCCTGCAGGGAGAGGGAAGCGAGTTTGGCGAACAGTGTCGGAAGCCCCGCCTCGCCGATGCGCTCGATCGGCCACCAGGTGCCGCTCGGCCTCTCCTCGGCGTCCGCGCAAAGCAGCTTCATGGTGAGCGCGAAGTGGGTGAAGACATGGTCAACGCTCCCGGCCTCGGTCCACCGGGCCTCGACGGGAGGGCCCTCGCCGTCGGTCGGAAGCGCCAGCATCCCGCCGAGCAGGCCTTTGGCCGGGCGTCGGACGAGGAGGACGTGGCCCTCATGCTCGAGCCAGTACGCGACCCCCTCGCGCTTGGGCCTCGCCACCTTGACGGCCTTGCGGGGATAGGCCTGCGGGTTCCCGCTCTCCCGCCCGGCGCACAAAGAAGCGACGGGGCAGGGGCCGCAGTCGGGTGAGCGCGGCGTGCAGATGGTCGCTCCGAGATCCATCATCGCCTGAGCGAAATCGCCGGCCTGGCTTTCCGGCGTGATCGAGCCGGCGAGCCGGTAGATCTCCTCCCGAGCCGCCGGTAATTCGGTTTCGACCGCGAACAGCCGCGCGACCACCCGCTCGACGTTGGCGTCGACGACCACCGCCCGCCGCCCGAAGGCGATCGAGGCGATGGCGGCGGCGGTGTAGCGGCCGACCCCGGGGAGCTGGAGCAAACCCTCTTCGGAATCCGGGAACCGGCCGCCGAGGTTTCCGGCGACGGTCCGGGCGCAGGCGATCAGGTTGCGGGCGCGTGCGTAATAGCCAAGGCCCGCCCAGGCGGCCATGACGTCTCCGTCGGCGGCCGCGGCCAACGCTTGGACGTTCGGCCAGCGCCGGGTGAAGGTTTCGAAATAGGGGGCGGCATGGGCGCAGGTGGTCTGCTGGAGCATCACCTCCGACAGCCACACGCGATAGGGGTCCGGGCACTCCGTCCCCTCGACTCGCCACGGCAGCCGCCGCTTATCCACAGCAAACCACCGCAACAGGGCTTCGGAAGCATCGACTGACATGCCGTGCCTATGCCATGATCCCCCGCATGGCGAAATCCGGCGGCACCTCGAAAAAGCAGACGGAGGCGCCACGGGCGAACCGCGCCCGGGCCGTCGCCGACATCGTTCCCGACGTCGGCCGCGCCGCCTTCCGCCGTTTCGGCTTCGTGCAGTCGTCGATCGTCAGCCGATGGCGCGAGATCGTCGGCGAACGCTACGCCGCCGTCTCCTCGCCGGAATCGATTCGCTTCCCGCCCGGGAAGCGGGCCGAGGGCGTGCTCAACCTGATCGTCGAGGGCGCCCACGCGCCGATGATGCAGCATGTTGCTCCGGTCATCGTCGAACGGGTGAACCGGTTCTTCGGCTATCAGGCGGTGGCTCGCGTCAGCTTCAGGCAAGGCCTCGTTCAGATTGCACGAGCCAGGACGCGCGCCGCGCCGTCGTCCCTGCGTCCCATTCCGGCGGATCTCGGCGATTCGCTGCGCGAGGTGGCGGACCCGGAGCTTCGGGCGTGCCTGGAGTCGCTGGCGCGCGGAGTTGCTGCTAACGAAGCGGCGCTGGGGCCGGCGATCGCCATCCCCGTGCTTGGTAGAATTGGAGAGACGAAGAGATGAAGTCGATGCTCATGGCCGGAACGGCCGCTCTGGCCCTGTTCCTGACCGGTTGCGGCGACGGCGGCGGCAATGCCCAGGCGCCCGGCGGCGACACGCCGCTCAAGCAGATCGCGGCGCCCACCGGTGATTGGCTCCAGACGGTGGTGAAGACGCCCGAGGGCGGCTTCCGCATGGGCAATCCCGATGCCCCGGTGAAGCTGGTCGAATATGGCTCGCTCGGGTGCCACGTCTGCGCCGAGTTCGAGGAGCAGGGCGCGCCCGAGCTTCGCGACGTTTATGTGAAGAGCGGCCAGGTCAGCTGGGAATTCCGCCCCTACCTCCTCTTCCCGACGGATCCGGGCGTCTCGATGCTCCTCATGTGCCAGGAGGAAAACGCCTTCTTCCCGTCGATCGAGCAGCTCTACAAGGACCAGGCCGGCTGGATGGGCAAGATCCAGTCGATGCCCGCCGAGCAGCAGCAGGCCCTGCAGACCATGGCTCCGCGCGACGCGGCGGCGGTCATCGTCAAGGCGGGCGGGATCGACGAGTTCTTCCGAGTGCGCGGAATGCCCAGCTCACGCATCCAGTCCTGCCTTGCTGATCCGGCGGTGCTCGAGAAGGTTGCGGCGATCAAGAAGCTCGGCGACGAGCAGGGCGTGAACGGAACCCCGTCCTTCTTCATCAACGGCACGTTCGCCGGGGTCGGAAACTGGGCGGGTCTGGAGCCGCTGCTTCGGGCGGCGATCGGGTGATGAAGGGTCCTTTCCTCCTGTTGCTGGCGGGCTTGGCCGCGGCCGCGCCGTCGGCCGGGGCGGCGCAGGCGCGCAAGGCGGCACCGGCTGCGGCGGACTGGTCGAGAACCGTGGTCGCGACGCCCGAGGGCGGCTTCCGGATGGGCAATCCGGCCGCCAAGGTGAAGCTGGTCGAATATGCCTCGCTCACCTGCGGGCATTGCGCGAATTTCGCCACGACGGGGATGGCCTCGCTCGTCCGCACCTACGTGCGCGGCGGCAAGGTCAGCTACGAATATCGCCCCTATATTCTCAATGGGCTTGACGTGGCCGCCACCCTGGTGGCCCGCTGCGGGGGTCCGGGCCGCTTCTTCCCGATCGCCGACAAGCTCTTCGGGACCCAGGCCCAGTGGATGGGGCGAGTGCGATCCCTGACCGACGCCCAGAAGGCGCAGCTCAACGCTCTTCCCGAGAATCAGCGGCTCGGCCGGATGGCCGAGCTTGCCGGCATTACCACGCTCGCGGCCCAGCACGGCCTCGCGCCGGCGCAGGCGAAGCGCTGCCTCTCGGACCAGGGAGCGCTCGACCGCCTCGCGAACATCGCGGAGGCGGCCCAGGGCCAGGGCGTGAGCGGGACCCCCACCTTCTTCTTCAACGGCTCCAACATAGGCACCCACAATTGGGCGACGCTGGAGCCGATCCTGCGCGAAGGGGCGGGATAGGATGAAAGCCGGGGGGCGGTCATGCAGATAAAGCGGCTGAAGCTTTCGGGCTTCAAGAGCTTCGTCGAGCCGGCCGAACTGCGGATCGAGCCCGGACTGACCGGGGTCGTCGGGCCCAACGGCTGCGGCAAATCCAACGTTCTCGAAGCGATCCGCTGGGTGATGGGCGAGAGCTCGCCCAAGTCGATGCGCGGTGCTGGGATGGACGACGTCATCTTCGCCGGCACCGCCACCCGGCCCGCGCGAGACTTCGCCGAAGTCTCGCTGCTGGTCGAGCGCGAGGCGGAGGACATGCCCGGCGACGTCAGCCTCGCCCCGGTCGGCGACGTCGAGGTCGCGCGCCGGATCGAGCGCGGCGCCGGCTCCGCCTATCGCGTCAACGGCCGCGACGTCCGGGCCAAGGATGTCGCCCTGCTGTTCGCCGACGCCGCCACCGGCGCGCATTCGCCCGCGTTGGTCAGCCAGGGCAAGATCAGCGCGGTCATCGCCGCCAAGCCGACCGAGCGCCGCCTGATGCTGGAGGAGGCGGCCGGCATTTCGGGCCTCCACGTCCGCCGCAAGGATGCGGAGCAGAAATTGCGGGCCGCCGAAGCCAATCTCGTCCGCCTCGACGAGGTGCTCGCCGACATGGAGATGCGGGCTTCGGCGCTGAGGCGCCAGGCGAAGGCGGCCGAGCGCTAGCGCAAGCTTTCCGACCAGATCAGGATCGCCGAAGGCCGGATGATCTTCGGCCGCTGGCGCGAAGCGGCCGCCGCCGCCGACCTGGCGAAGCGCGATTCCGAAGCGGCGAGCGCGGCAGTGGACCAGGCGTCCGAAGGGCAGCGCGCCGCTGCCGCCTATCAGGTCCAGGCCGCTCAGGCGCTCGCCGACCTTCGCTCGGCGGCCCAGGCCGCGCGCGACCGCGCGACGTCGCTGGGTCACCGGCTGGCGACCCTTCGTTCGGAACGGGAGGCGATCGCCACGCGGCTGAAGGAGCTGTCCGGGCGCCGGACCGCGCTGCTCGGGGACCGGGAGCGGGAAGCGGCGCTCGGCGAGGACGCGAAGGCGGCGCTCGCCCGGCTGGAGCGGGAGGGCAGGGATATCGCCGACCGGCTCGCCGCGGCCGAAGCGGCCCGAGTCACGATCGACGTTCGGACCGTGGCGCTGGAGGACAGGGCTCGGGAAGCCGAAGCCGAGCTCGGCAAGGCCCGTGCGGTCCAGGCGGCGGAACAGGCGGAGGCCCGGGTGGCTCGAGCGGCGCTCGAGGCGGCGCAAGCGAAGCTCGCCCGCGCCGACGCCGAGAGCCGTCGTCTCGAAGGGCAGATGTCCGCTCTCGGCGAAGAGGCGCCGCTCGTCGAAACCCTCCGCGCCGCCCGCGCCCGGCGCGAGCAGGCGGAAGCGCGGCTCGAAGCGGCCGGTGCCGCGATCGGCGCAGCCGAGGCCCGCAGGCAGCGGGCCGCCGCGGCGCGCGACTCGGCCGAAAGCGAAGGCTCCACCGCGCGGGCCGCCCTCGCCGCGCTCGAATCGGAAGCCAAAGCGCTGATCAAGGCCGTCGAGGGCGGAAGCGGCGATCGCGCGATCAACCACGTGAGGGCCGACCCTGGTTTCGAACGGGCACTGGCCGCGGCGCTCGGCGACGATCTCGAGGCGGCGCTGGACGGCGATGCACCGAGGCGCTGGGCCGGAGCGGAAGCTCTGCCGGGCGATCCGCCGCTCCCGGCCGGCTGCGAGCCGCTTGCCGATCATGTCCAGGCGCCCCCCGCCCTGCGCCGCCGGCTCGCCCAGGTCGGGGTGGTGGAACGGGACGGAGGAATCGCGCTGGCGGTGGGGCAGCGCCTCGTGAGCCGCGACGGCCGGCTCCGCCGCTGGGACGGTTTCGTCGCATCCGGTCTCGGTGCGGCCGCCGCCGAGCGGCTGATCCGGATCAACCGCCTCGCGGAGATAGACCAGGCGCTTCCGGCCGCCGCTGCGGCCGTTGAGGCGGCCGAGGCCCGGACCTCCGCGGCGCTCGCGGAGATGGCGGGGGCGAGGGAATCGGCCGACGCCGCCCGGCGGGCGGAAGCGGAGGCCTCCGCCGCGATTCGCGATTCCGGCCGGGCCGAGGACAGCGCGCGCGTCGAGATCGAGCGGCTGGACCTGCGGCGGACGGGCCTCGCGGAGCGGCTGGAGCAGGCGGCGCAGGACCTTGCCGAGGCCCGGAGCGGCGAGGAGGAGGCGCGCCGGACGGTCGCCGCACTGCCGGACAAGGCCGTGACCCAGGCGCGGGTCGCGGATCTCGGCCGCGCCGCCGAAGCCGCTCAGCAGGCGCTCGCCGAAGTTCGGGCAGAGGCCGCGACCCACGCCCGGGCGGTAAGCGCCGACAAGCAGCGGGCCGAGGCTGCCCGGAAGGAGATGGACGACTGGCGGGTCCGCGCCGCCGACGCGGCCAAGCGTCACTCCGACATGGGCGGCCGGATCGCGGAGGCTGAGGCCGAGGCGGAACGGCTGGCCGATGCTCCGGCAGAGATCGAGCGCCGGATCGAGGCGGCGGAAGCCGAGGCCCGCGAAGCGGCCGGGTCGGCGGCCGCCGCGGCGCAGGCGGAACGGCAGGGCGAGTCGGCCCTGCGCGACGCGGAGGCCCGGCTCGCCGAGATCGCCGAAGCGCTCGCCACCGCGCGTGAGGCCCGGGCCGGGGCCGCCGCGCGTCATGAGAATCAGGAATCACGCCGTATCGAGATGGGGCGAATCTCCGGAGAGCGATTCGAATGCCCGCCGCCGCTGCTTCCGGACAAGCTCGGCTTCGAGGACAGCTCGATCCTGGCGGCGGGTGAAGAATCGGCCCGCCACGAGCGGATGTCGGCCGAGCGGGAGCGGATCGGGCCGGTCAACCTCATCGCGGAGCGCGAGCTCGGCGAGCTCGAGGGCAGCCGCTCCGCCTCCCAGTCGGAACGCGAGGAGCTCGGGCTTGCGATCAACCGGCTGCGCGGCTCGATCGGGAGCCTGAACCGGGAGGGGCGCGCCCGCCTTCTCACCGCCTTCGAGACGGTGGACCGCCATTTCCGAAGCCTCTTCACGACCTTGTTCGAAGGGGGCCAGGCACATCTCGAGCTGGTCGAATCGGACGATCCGCTCGAAGCCGGGCTGGAGATCATGGCGCAGCCGCCGGGCAAGCGCCTCTCCACGCTCACCCTGCTTTCCGGCGGTGAGCAGGCGCTGACGGCGATCGCCCTGATCTTCGCCCTTTTCCTCACCAATCCCGCTCCGATCTGCGTGCTCGACGAGGTCGACGCACCGCTCGACGACGCGAATATCGAACGCTTCTGCGACCTGCTCGACCGGATGGTGAACGAGACGCAGACCCGCTACCTCCTCGTCACCCACAATGCGGTGACGATGAGCCGGATGCACCGCCTGTTCGGCGTGACGATGATCGAGAAGGGCGTCAGCCGCCTGGTGAGCGTCGATCTCGGAGCCGCTGAGGGACTGCTGGCGGCGGAATAGCTTGCCTCCCCGTCTCAAGATGGGGAGGGGGACCATGCGTAGCATGGTGGAGGGGTAATTGGCGCAGGACTCAGGGAATTTAGCGGGACCCACCGGCCCCGAAGCAGCTACCCCTCAACCACCCTTCGGTTGGTCCCCCTCCCCACCGGCTTCGCCGGCAGGGAGGCAGGCCGCCCCCTTCATCCCGCCTCATCCGCCGCGTGGCCCGGGACCGGTGCCGGTCTGGCGCGGCTTCGTTGGGGAGCGGGCGCGAACCGCCGTCTACGGCTGGTCCGAACTCGCCTTTCGCCAGAGCTACATGCGGCGAAGGATCCTCGGCTTCAACGTCCACATTCCGCTCGATCCGGACCTGGTCCAGCGCGTGCTGCTCGACAATGCCGCCAATTATGTGAAGCCGGACGTCGTCAAGCGGCTGCTCGCTCCGGCGATCGGCGAGGGCCTTCTCACTTCCGACGGAGGCCTGTGGCGGGAGCAGAGGCGGATCGTCGCCGCCAATTTCGCACCGGCGGCGGTGGACGCGCTCGTGCCGCAATTCGGAAACGTCGGCCGGGAGGCGCTGGAGCGCTGGCAGCCGGGAGTGCGCGACATCGCGGCCGAGGCGACCCAGGCGACGATGCGGATCATCTCGAACACCTTGTTCAGCGGCGATCCCCGGCTCACGCGCGACGCCGCGATGGCCCATATCGCCGCGGCTCTGGAAGGAGTCAGCGAGGCGCGCCTGCAGGCGATGCTCGGCCTCCCCCGCATTCCGTGGACCCGCCAGGGATGGAAGGCGCAAAGAGGCCAGAAATATCTTCGCGATACGCTGGAATCGGTGGTGCGCGAGCGCCTTCCCGACGGCGGCCCGGCCGACTTCCTGGGCAAGCTGATCCGCGGCCTGGGGGAGCGGTTCGAGCCGCGCCGGGCGGCGGAGCTCGCCGCGGACAATGCGATGACCTTCTACCTCGCGGGCCATGAAACCACGGCGAATGCGGTGACGTGGACGCTCTATCTCCTCTCGGAGCAGCCGGACCTGCAGGAGCAGGTCGCCGACGAGAGCGCTCGGGCGGTGGCGGCGGGGGAGGGGCCGGACCTCCCCGACCGGCTGCCCCTGCTTCGGATGGTGCTCGAAGAATCGCTTCGGCTGTATCCGCCCGCGCCCCGCTTCGACCGGCAGGCGGTCGACCCCGACCGGCTCGGGGAGGAGGAGGTGCAGCCGGGCGACATCGTCTCGATCTGGCCCTGGATCCTCCACCGCCACCAGGCCCTTTGGGAGCGGCCGGACGAGTTCGACCCGTCACGCTTCGCGCCGGAGGCTCGGGAGGGGCGACATCGGTTCCAGTACCTCCCGTTCGGAGGGGGTCCCCGCCTGTGCGTCGGCGCCCGGTTCGCGACGGCGGAGGCCCTGGTCATCCTCGCCCACTGGCTGAGCCGGTGGCGCTTCGATCCGGTGAGCGGTCACGAAGTGCGGGTCCACGGAATGGTCACCCTTCGTCCCGCCGGCGGCATGCCCCTGACTTTGTCGCGCAGAGGCTGACGCCCAGCCGTCATTCCGGGCGAAGGCCGGAATCCATGAACACCGACCATGAACTCCTCACCGATCGTTTTCACGGTCGCCGGAGCATGGCAGCATGACGCACCCGAAATGCTATTGCGAAACATTCGCAAGAACATTAGGCCGCGCCCATAGATCAAGGGGTGGCCATGACCGTTCACAGCGTTTCCTTACTGGCACTCATCTTCGCGCTCGCCTCGCCCGCGCTGGCGGCCGAAGTGGAGCTGGTCGAGGTGGCGGCCGCCGAAGATTCCGGCGAGCAGGGCCAGAGCATCGTCGTCACCGGCCAGCGCTTCGAATATGGCGCGAGGGAGACCTGCACCGCCACCCGCACCTGCACCGACGTCAAGGACGTGCCGCAGTCCCTCTCCATCGTCTCCGAAAGCCAGATAGAGGATCAGGCGCTCCGTTCGATCGCGGACGTGCTGATGTACGTCCCCGGCGCCACCCCCGGCACCGGCGAGGGCAATCGCGACCAGATCACGCTTCGCGGCAACAACACGACCGCGGACTTCTTCGTCAACGGAGTGCGCGACGACGTCCAGTATTTCCGCGACCTCTACAATGCCGAGCGGATCGAGGTGCTTCGCGGCCCCAATGCGATGATCTTCGGCCGCGGCGGCGGCGGCGGAGTCGTCAACCGGGTCACGAAGCGCTCCAGCTTCCGCGCCTATCGGGAAGCCGCGCTGCAGGGCGATACGGAAGGGGGCTTCAGGCTGACGGGCGATTTCGACCAGCCTTTGGGGAAGACGATCGGCCTCAGGCTGAACGGCGTCTATGAGAACGCCGAGAGTTTCCGGCGGGACGTCGGGATCGAGCGCTATGGCGTGAATCCGGTGCTCGGCTTCGGCTTCGGCGACACCCGGATCGACGTTTCCTATGAATTTTTCCACGATCGCCGCACCGCCGACCGCGGCATTCCCGCCTTCCAGGGCCGGCCGCTCCGCGGCTTCGACCGCACCTTCTTCGGCGATCCGGAGCAGAGCTTCGCCGACATCGACGCCCATGTCCTCAGTCTCGCCGTCGAGCATCGCTTCTCGGATGCCGTGACTCTCAGGAACCGCACCAGCTACGGCGATTACGACAAATTCTACCAGAACATCTTCCCCGGCACGGTGAATGCCGCCGGCACTCAGGTCGCGCTGTCCGCCTATAACGACACGGTGAAGCGGCAGAATCTGTTCAGCCAGACCGACCTGATCCTGGAAGGCGATCTCGGCGGCCTCTCCCATACGTTCCTGCTCGGCTTCGAGATCGGCCGGCAGGACACGGTCGGCCGGCGTCGCAACGGCTTCTTCGTTTCGGCCGCCAACCCCAATGGGGTCGGGTCGATCAACGTTCCGCTGACCTCTCCGACCGTCGATGCCGACCTGATCTTCCTGCCGGTCAACATCAATGCGGCGCGGACCCCCTCCAATTTCAACGAAGGCGAGGCGTCGATCCTGGCTTTCTACGCGCAGGAGCAGCTGCGCCTCTCGGACCATTTCGAGATCGTCGCCGGGCTGCGTTAC
>DASVTA010000355.1:0-3059 GCA_036387815.1 Allosphingosinicella sp. | reverse complement strand
AGGGCGCGAATCGGAAATATTCGTCGTTCCGGCGCAGAACGTCGCCCCAGCGCAGGCTGGGGCCCCAAGGGGGTGAAAAGCACGGTGCTCTTCACCCGCCGGGGTCCCAGCCTTCGCTGGGACGACGTGCTCTTAGCTGGGACGACGTGCTCTCGCCGGGAGTGACGGCGGGCGACCCGGAGGCTAAGGGCGCGTCATGCGGGTCGCGATCGTCGGGGCGGGATATTCTGGGACGATCGCGGCGGTGGAGATCGCCCGCGCCGCGCCCGGCGCCGCGATCATCCTCATCGAAAAGAGCGGATGCTTCGCGCAGGGCGCGGCCTACGGCACCCGCTCGCCGGGCCACCTGCTCAACGTGCGGGCCCGCAACATGAGCGCGCTCGAGGACGATCCCGGGCATTTCGCCGCCTGGGCGGCGGGCGAAGGCTACGGAGCGGACGATTATGTGCCGCGCCGCGATTACAGGCGCTACCTCGCGGCGCTGCTCGATTCGGCGGCGGGCGTTACCTGGATGACCGGCGAGGCGGTGTCGGTCGAGGACGGCGCGGTCATCCTTCGATCGGGAGAGCGGGTCTCCTGCGATCGCGCGATTCTCGCCGGAGGCAATTTCCCGTCGCGGCTGCCGGCGGGGTTCGGCCCCGGCGCGATCCACGATCCCTGGAGCCCGCAAGGGGCCGCTGCCGTGACCGAGGCGGCGGCGCGCGGCGGCGAGCTGCTTCTCGTCGGCACCGGCCTCACCATGGTCGACATGGCGGTGAGCCTGGAGGAAGCCGGCTTTTCGGGCCGGATCACCGCCACCTCGCGCCGCGGCCTGGTCCCTCGCGGGCATGTCTCGCCGGCGGTTGCGCCGCTGGAGTGGGTGCCCCCTGCCCGCCTCCGCGATCTGGTGCGGGCGGTTCGGGAGCAAAGTCCCTGGCGCGCTGCGGTGGACGGGCTGAGACCGCACAGCGTCGGCTTGTGGCGGGGCCTCAGCGACGCCGAGCAGAGGCGCTTCCTTCGCCACCTGCGCCCGTGGTGGGACGTCCACCGGCACCGGATCGCCCCGCGGGTGGCGGCGCGGATCGATGCGATGCGCGAAAGCGGCCGGCTGGAGATAGCGGCGGGGCGAATCGCCAAGGTCGAGGCAGACGAAGTGACGATCGCCCGGCGCGGCGGAGGCGAGCTTCGACGGCGCTTCCACGCGGTGATCAACTGCACCGGCCCCGAGGGCAGCATCGGCAGGATCGAGGATCCGCTGATCGCGAGCCTGCTTGCCAGCGGACGGGCGCGGCCGGACCGGCTGGGCCTTGGGCTCGAGGTGGATTCGGGTTCCCGCGTGGCGGGAAGCGGCTCCTCCCCTGCCCTCTACGCGATCGGGCCGCTCAGCAAGGGCGCCTTCTGGGAGATCGTCGCGGTTCCGGACATCCGCGGCCAGGCGGCGGCGGTGGCGCGGGCCCTCCTTCGAGACGCCGGTTCGACGGAGCTCACCGGCTCCTAAGGATGAGCGGTGGACGTAATCCTCGACCGCTCATCCTGAGTAGGCGTTGAGCCTGTCGAAAGGGCGTATCGAAGGACGGGACGCTATTGCGCGAGAGGGACGGCGCCGTTGGACGTCGCCGGAGCCTTGGCCGGCGGCGCCGCCGGCGGGATCGCGAGCGGATCGGTGGTGGGATTGATCGGCGCGTTGCGCGGCGGCGTCTTCGAAAGCGTCGGATCGATCTTCATCGGCGCCCGCTCCATCGTCGCCAGGCCGGCCAGGGCGATCGAGAGGATGACGAAAAGGGTCGCCAGGACGGCGGTGGCGCGGGTGAGGAAATCCGCCGCGCCGCGCGCGGACATGAGGCCCGAAGGGCTTCCGCCGACGCCCAGCCCGCCGCCTTCCGAACGCTGCATCAGGATCACCGTGACCATGGCGGCGGCGACCAGCGACTGGAGAATCAGGAGGAAGGTGAACATGGCCGGGACTTTCGACTGAAGTGCGTCATCCCAGCGCAGGCTGGGATCCCAGGGAGGACAGGCACCGAGCCTTTCACCCCCGGGGGCCCCAGCCTTCGCTGGGGCGACGGGTAGAGCGCGACTTAAGCGATCAACGCGCCCGCTTCAACTCCCGGCGGCCGCTTCGACGATCGGAACGAACTGGGCGGCGGTGAGGCTCGCGCCGCCGACCAGCCCGCCGTCGACGTCGTCCACCGCGAACAATTCCGCCGCGTTGCCGGCGTTGACCGAGCCGCCGTAGAGGATCCGGATCCGCCCGCCGGCGTCGCCGAAGCGAGCGATAAGCGACTCGCGGATGGCGGAATGCACCTCGGCGACGTCGGCGGGCGTGGCCGTGCGGCCGGTGCCGATGGCCCAGATGGGCTCGTAGGCGACGACCAGCTCGGCCTCGCCCGGAAGCTCCGGGATCGAGCCGGCCAGCTGTGCCCTCACCCGATCGAGGGCGCTTCCCGCTTCGCGTTCGGCCTCGCTTTCCCCGACGCAGACGATCGCCAGGAGACCGTGACGGAGCGCCGCCTCGGCCTTGGCCCGGACCAGCGCGTCGCTCTCCGACTGGTCGGCGCGGCGCTCGGAATGGCCGACGATGGCCAACCGGGCCCCCGCTTCCTTGAGCATCGGCGCGGAGACGTTTCCGGTATGGGCGCCGCTGTCGTTGGAATGGCAGTCCTGGGCTCCGATGAGGAGGCCTCCGGCCCGGGGAACGGCAAGCGGAAGGAGGGTGAAGGGCGGGCAGATCGCGACGTCCACGCCCGACGCCTCGCGAGCCGCGGCGGCGATGGCGGTGAGCTCGCCGAGGGCGGCCCGGCTGCCGTTCATCTTCCAATTGCCGGCGACGAGCTTGCGGCGGACGTGCATGTTCAAAGCTTCCCCAATTATGCCCGTCATCAAATATGACCCGTACGGGCCGAGGTCCCGGCGTTCGCCGGGATGACGGTGAGGGCGCCGACTAGCAACCGGGGCGGGCCCTGCCAAGCTTGCCCGCGCCCGGCGCCGCTTCTATGACCCGCGCAAACCATCGCAGGACCCAGGACAAGATGCTCTCCATTTTCCGCCGCGGCTTCATGGCGAAGATCATGCTGGTCGTC
>DASVTA010000354.1:0-2340 GCA_036387815.1 Allosphingosinicella sp. | reverse complement strand
GGCGAGTGACCAGCGGCGAGACGGTCGTCTTCCAGGCGCCGAGCGGCTACCGCCTTCAGACCGGGAACGCTGCCGTCGACCTCGACGGCCAGCGCCTGGTGAGCAGCGGCGCAGTCACCGGCCAAATGCCGCTCGGGCGGTTCAACGCCGAGAACCTGATGGCCGACCTCGATGAACGGCGCGTCGTCCTGAGCGGCCGCGCCCGCTTGCATATCAAACAGGGCAGCCTCAGATGAGAGACATGAGAAAGCTGCTTTCCGGCCTCGCCCTCTTCGCTGCCGCCGCCGGCGCGGTGGCGATCACCCCTGTGCTGGGACAGGGCGCATCCTCGGCGCTCAAGGGGCACAATACGAACGCGCCGGTCGACGTGGCCGCCGACCGGATTGAGGTACAGGACCGGGCCGACCGAGCGATCTTCGCCGGCAATGTGGTTGCCCGGCAGGCGAACCTGACGCTTAACGCCGGGCGGGTGACTCTGCTCTACTCCAATTCCGGCGGGCTCCAGATCAACCGCATCGACGCAAGCGGCGGAGTGGTGGTTCGAAGCCCCTCGGAAACGGCCCGCGGCCAGTTCGCGATCTACGACCTCAACAACCGGCTGATCACCCTCCTTGGTGGAGTGACTCTGGTCCGCGGCCAGTCGAGCGTAAACGGAGGCCGTTTGGTCATCGACCTCACCAGCGGCCGGGCGGTGATGGACGGCGGGGGCCCGGCCGGAGCGCCGGGCGTGAGCTCGAACGGCGGGCGAGTGACGGGGACTTTTACCGTCCCGCAGCGAAACAACTGACAAACATGCTCGAATCGCCGCCTGCCGAAGCCCGACGGGTTCGCCCCGCGCCTCGCCTGTGCTAGCGAAGCGGCAATGAACGACGTTTCCGCCATCGAACGGCCGGAGTCCGCCTCGGCGCTGGGCGAGATCTCGCGCGGGCTCTCCATCGTCTCGATCGCCAAGTCCTACGACAAGAAGGCGGTGCTTCTGGACGTGTCGCTGGGAGTCGAACGCGGCGAGGTGGTGGGCCTGCTGGGGCCCAACGGGGCCGGCAAGACGACCTGCTTCTATTCGGTTATGGGGCTGGTAAAACCCGACAGCGGCCGGATCCTGCTCGACGGCCAGGACATCACCGGCCTCCCCATGTACCGCCGCGCGATCCTGGGACTCGGCTATCTACCGCAGGAGACCTCGATCTTCCGCGGCCTCACCGTAGCCCAGAACATCATGGCCGTGCTCGAGGTCGCAGAGCCGGATCGGCAGGCGCGCCGGGAACGGCTCGAGCAATTGCTGGACGAGTTCACCATCGCCCACCTTCGCGACGCTCCGGCGATGGCGCTGTCGGGAGGCGAGCGGCGGCGCTGCGAGATCGCGCGGGCACTCGCCGCAAATCCTTCGATCATGCTTCTCGACGAGCCGTTCGCAGGCATTGACCCCATCTCTATCTCCGACATCCGCGACCTGGTCGGGGAGCTGAAGAAGCGCGACATTGGCGTTCTGATCACCGATCACAATGTCCGCGAGACGCTGGATCTCGTCGACCGCGCCTGCATCATCTACGGCGGCCAGGTGCTGTTCGCCGGAAGCCCGCACGATTTGGTCCGCGACGAGAATGTGCGCCGCCTCTATCTCGGCGAAAGTTTCGCCTTGTAGCCATGGCACTGGGTCCACGCCTGGATCTTCGCCAAAGCCAATCGCTGGTGATGACTCCGCAGCTGCAGCAGGCGATCCGGCTGCTGGCGCTGTCCAACCTTGAGATCGAAAGCTTCATCGCCGAGGAGATGGAGCGAAATCCTCTGCTCGAGAGCGGCGACGGCGGGAGCAACGAGGCGGAGCGGGAGGAAGCGCTTGCAACGGGGCCGGCGGGGGAAGCGGAGACTCTGGACCAGCTCGTCCAGACAGGCGACGCGGAACGCGATGCGCCGCTCGACATCGACTATGACAGCGAAGACTTTCACCAGGACAGCGCGGCGGATTCCATGCGCGGCCTGGACGGCGGGCTCGGCCTGGACGGCGGCGGCGGAAGCGGCGAAGCGCCCGATCTGGACAGCTTCCCCGACGAGGAAGGGGTCTCGCTTCAGGACCATCTGATGGCGCAGGCGGGCGCCACCCTGTCCAGCACCGACCTGGTCGTCGCCGGCCAGATCATCGAGCTTCTCGACGAGACGGGCTATCTGACGGCGCCCCTGCCGGAGCTTGCCATGCGCCTCGGGCTGCCGCTGGCGGAGGTGGAGCGCGTGCTTGGGCTTGTGCAGCGCTTCGACCCCGCGGGGATCGCCGCGCGCTCGCTGGCCGAATGCTTGGCACTGCAGGCAAAGGAGGCGGATCGCTACGATCCCGCTATGGCGAGG
>DASVTA010000353.1:0-5652 GCA_036387815.1 Allosphingosinicella sp. | reverse complement strand
TCACGCCTTTCTTCGAGGAGCCCTCGGTTCGCGAAAGCCTGGCGGTTCCGGCGGAGGTGCGAACCTGGGTCG
Organism: Allosphingosinicella sp.; assembly: GCA_036387815.1. Lineage (GTDB taxonomy): Bacteria > Pseudomonadota > Alphaproteobacteria > Sphingomonadales > Sphingomonadaceae > Allosphingosinicella. Next base: position 5,580 of record DASVTA010000353.1, on the reverse strand, counting down.
AGCATGAAGACCCTCTCAAGCTCGTCGCCGGAGCGCTCCGCGACCGCAAGCTTGCCAACCGGCCCGTCGGGATCGAGGAGACGGTTCGCTTCTTCGCCGTCGACGGCCTTCGCAAGGCCATGCCCCGGGTCGATATCCGAAGCGGCGCTGCGGTGGTTCGGGCGGTTCGGATGATCAAGTCGCCGGCCGTGATCGCCTTGATGCAGAAGGCGGCCGACGTGACGCTCGCCGCCTATCGCCACACCTGGCCCCGGGTCGAGAAGGGGATGACCCCCGCCGACATCGGCGCGATCATGAACGCGGCCACCTCCGCGCTCGGCGGACGGCCGGAATTCGCCCTCATCCTGCTGGGCGAGGCCAGCGCCTATCCCCACGGCACCGGCAAGCCGCAGCAGGTGAGGGAAGGGGAGGTGGTGCTGATGGATTGCGGCTGCACCGTCCACGGCTACCAGTCCGACATCTCGCGTACCTTCGTCTTCGGAGAGGCGAATGCGGAGCAGCGCAGGGTCTGGAGCCAGATGCGCCAGGGGCAGGACATCGCCTTCGCCGCGGCGAGGCTCGGAGCGACGGCGGGAAGCGTCGACGATGCCGTCCGGCGCCGGTACGAAGCCTGGGGCTACGGCCCCGGCTACAAGCTTCCCGGCACTTCGCACCGGACCGGCCACGGCATCGGCATGGAAGGGCATGAGCCGGTCAATTTCGTCCATGGCGAGATGACGAGGCTGGAGCCGGGAATGTGCTTCTCGAACGAGCCGGGCATCTATTTGCCGGGCAAGTTCGGGATCCGGCTCGAGGATTGCCTCTACATGACGGCGAGCGGCCCCCGCTGGTTCTCGGAGCCGCCGCCGAGCCTCGAGAGGCCTATGGGGTGATTTGCCTCCCCATGCGCAGCATGGGGAGGGGGACCATGCGAAGCATGGTGGTGGGGTAACTGGCCAGGCTCGGACCGTCTCGCGCGCCCACGGTGGAAGTCCGTGTCGAATACCCCTCCACCACCCTTCGGGTGGTCCCCCTCCCCACCGCTTCGCGGCAGGGAGACAGATCAGAAAGGCTCGTCGCCCGGCTTGGGCGGCGGCACGTGGGAGGGGGCGTGGGGGGGTTCGATGTCGACGGGCTCGACCGGGTCGAGCTCGCCCTCCCATTTCGCCACGACCACGCTCGCCACGGCGTTGCCGACGACGTTGGTCGCCGAGCGGCCCATGTCGAGGAAATGGTCGACGGCGAGGATGAGCAGCAGCCCGGCCTCCGGGATGTTGAACTGGGCCATGGTCGCGGTGATCACGACGAGGCTCGCCCGGGGGACGCCCGCGACGCCCTTCGACGTGATCATCAGCGTCAGCAGCATCAGGATCTGCTGGGTCATCGAAAGCTCGATGCCGTAGGCCTGGGCGACGAAGATGGTCGCGAAGGTCATGTACATCATCGAGCCGTCGAGATTGAACGAATAGCCGAGCGGAAGCACGAAGCTGGCGATCCGCGGCGGCACCCCGAACCGGTCCAGCGCCTCCAGCGTTCGCGGATAGGCGGCTTCGGAAGAGGCGGTGGAGAAAGCGAGGACGATGGGATCGCGGATGTAGCGGACGAGCAGCCTCGTCCGGCTGCCGACGATGAGGAAGCATATGCCCAGCAGCAGGATCCAGAGCAGGATCAGGCCGATATAGAAGCTGCCCATGAAGTAGCCCAGGTCGCCGAGGATCGACGGCCCGCGCTGGCCGACCGTCGAGGCGACGGCCGCGAAAACCGCGAAGGGGGCGAAGCGCATCACATAATCGGTGATGACGAGCATCACCTTGACGAGGGCTTCGGTGGCCCGGACCAGCGGCCGCGCCGGCTCGCCCACCGCCATGATGGCGACTCCGATGAAGAGCGAGAAGACGACGATCTGGAGGATGCTGTTCTCCGACATCGCCCGGATCATCGATTCGGGGAAGATGTTGCCGAAGAACTTGACGATGTCGAAGGCGGAGCGGTCGATGCCGGCGGACGCGGTGGCCGGCGGCAGCGCGAGCTCGAGGCCGGTGCCCGGCTGAAACAGGGTGACGAGGAGCAGTCCGAGCGAGAGCGAGACGAGGCTCGCGGCGACGAACCAGCCCAGCGCCTTCACCCCGACCCGTCCGAGCGCGGCGGTGTCGCCCATATGGGCAATACCGACGACCAATGTCGAGAAGACCAGGGGCGCGATGATCATCTTGATCAGGTGGAGGAAGATGGTCGTCAGGATGGAGAGATAGCGGGCCACCTCCTTGACCACCGGACCGCCCTCGGCCGAACCGTCGCCCAGCGAATAGTTCAGGCCCAGGCCGACGACGACCCCCAGCACGAGGGCGAACAGGATCCAGTAGGTCAGACGTTTGGCCACGCGCCGCTCCTCGTGCTTCGGGTGGCGCTTAGGAAGGCGATTGTGAGGCGCGGGTCAAGGCGGTCCTTCGAGACGGGCCTTCGCCAAGCTCAGTCCCTCCTCAGGATGAGCGGGAATCTTCCAGTTCGCTCATCCTGAGGAGCCGGTGAGCCTGTCGAACCGGCGTCTCGAAGGATCCGGATGCTACGCCGGCTCCAGCACCTTCTGGACGACGTCCTCGGCGAGCTTGCCGTTGAGCTCGGCGAGGTGGTCGAAGCTCGACTCGTAGCTGGCAAGGCCCTGGCTCACCGAACGCAGCTCCGCGTCCAGCCCCTGAAGCTCCGCTTCCGGCACCAAAGCCTCCACCACGTCCCAGCGCGACCAGCCTGGCCGGCTGTCCATGCCGAGCATCTGGCCGCGGCGGCCGGCGATGGCGGAGGTGACCCGGGAGGTGGCGTAGCCGGGCGTGACGACCGTGACCTTGTGGACCGGCTCGAGCAGATGGGGCTGGGCCAGAGCCAGCGCCTCGCTCATCCCGATCCGGCCCGCCGTCCGGAAGGCGAGCTCCGAACTGTCGACCGTGTGGTAGCTGCCGTCGACCAGGGTCACCGCCACGTCGACGACGGGGAAGCCGAGCGGGCCCTTCGCGAGGGCGTCGCGAACGCCCTGCTCCACGGCCGGGATATATTGCCTGGGCACCGCTCCGCCGTGGATCTTTTCGTCGAACTGGAACCCTTCGCCGCGGCCGAGCGGCCTTATCTCTATGACGACGTCGCCGAACTGGCCGTGGCCGCCCGACTGCTTCTTGTGGCGGCCGCGCTGACTGACCGGTCTGCGGATCGATTCCTTGTAGCCCACCGCCGGCGGATGGAAGTCGACGGCGACTCCGTAGCGCCGCTTCAGGCGCGCCAGAGCGACCTTGAGGTGCTCGTCGCTGATGCCTCTGAGGCGCGTTTCATGCAGCGCCTCGTCCTGCTCCCAGCCGAGCGAGGGATCCTCCTCGACCAGCTTGTGCAGGGCGGTCGACAGGCGAACGTCGTCCTTGCGGTCGCTGGTGGCGATGGCGAGCGCGTAATTGGAGCGGGGGAGCGCAAGCTCGGGCGGCTTGCCCCCGGCGCCGAGCCATTCGCCGGCATTGACGCCTTCGGCCTTCGCGATCGCGACGATCTCGCCCGGGGCGGCCTTGCCGAGCTTGCCCGGCTTCTCCCCCTGGAGCGCGAACAAGGTGCCGACCCGAATCGTCTCTCCGGAGGCGCTCTTGAGCTCGGCGCCTTCGCTGAGCGGCCCGCCGAAGATCCGGGCGAGTGCGAGGCGGCCCATGTTGCCGCCGTGCGAGATCTTGAAGACGAAGGCGCAGCCGCCCTTCGCGCCGAGACGCTCCGCGGCGGCTTCCGGCGGCGGCGCGTCGTGGCGCAGCGCCTTCATCAGGCGGCGCACCCCGAAACCGTTCAGGGCCGAGCCGAACAGCACCGGGACGACGAGATTCTCCTTCGTCTCGCGGGCGATGTCGGCGAAGATCGTCGCCTGGTCCGGAGTCTCGTCCATCAGCAGCTGCTCGAGCAGGGCGTCGTCATGATCGGCGAGCTGCTCCAGCATGTGGAAGCGATCGCCTTTCTCGCGGTCTGCGAGGTCGGGGGGGATGTCGATCTGCTCGGACGGCTTGCCTGGACGGTATTTGAAGGCGCGCTCGAGCGCGAGGTCGACGAAGCCGGTGACCTTCTCCCCCCCCGACTCCTTGGCGCGGATCGGGATCTGGCGCGCCACCAGGGGCGAGGAGCTCATCGGCTGAAGCGCTTCCAGCAGCGCCGGGATGCCGCCCCGGGCCTGGTCGATCTTGTTGACGAAGATGAGGTGTGGGACGCGGAGGGCTTCCAGCTGCCTCAGCGCCGGCTCGGCGAGGATGGCCCGGTCGGTGTCGGGATCGACCACGACCACGGCGAGATCGGCCGCGGCCACGGCGAGCGCTCCGTCCGCGGAAAAGCCGACCGATCCGGGCGAATCGACGATCGAGAAACGGTCGCCGAGGAAGTCGAAATGGCTGAGATTGACTTCGGTCGAGCCTGCCCGCGCCCGCGCCTCGGGGCTCGAATCGCCGACGCTGGTGCCGGCGTCGACGCTGCCCTGGCGATCGATCGCACCGGCGGCGAAGAGCAGGGCCTCGGCGAGGCTCGTCTTTCCCGCTCCGCCCGGTCCAACGAGAGCGATCGTCCTGGTGCCTGTCGGTCTGTCGGGCATGCGTGTCTCCTTGCGTTCCCAAGGCGCGACCCGCGTTGAAGCGCGTGCGCGCTCAATCCGGGCAGAGTTCCACGCTTTGACGGCGAATCGCAAGAGGGGAGGTGCTCCTCGCCGCGACTCCCCTCCTTGGAAGGGGAGGGGCCAGGGGTGGGTCCGCCCAAGGCGGCCGAAACTCAGAGCTGGAATGAAGTCTCGTTTCGCTCGCCTGCCCACCCCGAACCCCTCCCTTCCAGGGAGGGGAGAGGAAGGAGCCCAGACAAAGAGGGTAAACGCAGGGAACGCCCTCGCTCCACCGGCATTTAACCTGTGTTGCGATCGCATCGAGCGTAGCAGGGAGTGATGCTTATGCCCGTTTCGACGACTTTGCCGATCATGGCCGGCCTCGCGATCGTCGGCGCGGCGCTCGGCGTGGGCCTGGGCCGGTCCGCCATCGCGGAGATCAATCCCGCTTATCTCAACAAGGGCGAGGACAGTTTCCACGCCGACCTGGTCCCCTATCGAAGCCCCGACTGGGCCCAGGTCCATCAGGCGGAACACAGGTCCGCCCAGCAGCCGGTCCTGGTCGGCGGTCTCGGCAGCGGCTGCATCGGGTGCCGCGACTATCCGGTGGAATATGTCCCGCGCCACGATCCGGCGGTGGACGCTTATGCGGGAGGCGAATTGCTGAGGGCGCCGGAGCCGACCCAGGTGGTCTACACCGAAGCGGCGCCGGCCGACCCGGAGCGCGAGCGCGTTCAACGTTACGCCAGTTATCCGGTGAGCAGCGAGGAACGCCCGATGGAGACGGCCGAAGCGCCGGTCGAGGAAGCGGCGGCGCCGACGGGGCTCTGATCGTCATCCCGGCGACAGCCGGAACCTCGTGGAGATGAAGCGCTGTTCCGACCTGAGGTCGCGGCTTTCGCCGGGATGACGACAGTTGCCGCAGCGCAGCATGTGGCTTAACCTGGCGGCATGACCTCCACCAATGACATCCGCCGGTCGTTTCTCGACTATTTCGGCTCGAACGG
>DASVTA010000352.1:0-7458 GCA_036387815.1 Allosphingosinicella sp. | reverse complement strand
AGCAAATTCCTCCCCTGCATTTGCAGGGGAGGGGGACCAGGCGAAGCCTGGTGGAGGGGCCTCTCGAATCCGGAGAACCCCTCCACCGCGCTGCGCGCGGTCCCCCTCCCCGCGAAATCGCGGGGAGGAACTCCTACAGCTCGAAATATTCGCCGAGCCCGCGCAGGGTCTCCTCGACGCTCTTGTGGTGGATGAAGACTCCGCCGGCCTCCTCCCACAGATGGGCGTGCTTGAGGTGGTCGTCGACCAAAACATCGCCGGCCTTGGCGTGGTTGCGCTTGTCGCGGGCCATGGTGGTGATGATCCGGGTGCCGGGGAAGTGCTTCGCCGCCCAGCGCACCTTCTGGTCCGCCGCCCAATTTCCCTGGGGAAGGCCGGTGAGGATGATCGGATCCAGGTGCCGGACGGCTTCGAACAATTCGGTCGCCCCGTCGAGGAGGGGCAGGCCGAAGTAGAAATCGGGCGCCTTGGCCAGCCTGGCCCAGAAGCGGCCGATGCCGTTGCGCTTCTCGAACGCTTTCGGGTGCATTCCGAGCACCGCCGCGGCGCCCGCTGTGAAATCGGCGAGAACCCCGTCGCAGTCGAGATAGAGCTGCCGGGTCACGAGCCCCGGGGCCAGCGCTCCGGCGTCAGCTTGAGCGGCATGGGCAGGTCGAACGCCGTCCATTCTCGAACCGCCAGCACGTCGTTCGATTCCTGCGCCTTTCGTCCGGGCTCGAGCGACCAGGTGATGTGGTAGACGCTTCCGTCGGGACGATCGGTGGTTCCGCCGATCGCGACCACCATCGCCTCCACCCCGCGTCCGTCGTCTGCGCGCCCGACGATCTCGCCCAGCGTCTCGTCGGGGAGCGGGGCATCCTCGGCCGCCGCGGTCCGCAGCGTGACATGATCGGCGTCGACCTCCCGGTAGCGGGGCGGGAATTGCTGGAGCAGCTCCTTCCTCTGCTCGCGGTCGACCTTCCAGCCGATGACGCTGCCGCCCTCGCCCGCGCCGGCGGACGCTTCCGTAGCCGAAGGTGCCATGAAGGCCCAAAGCGCAAGGCGCGGAGCGGGTTCCCGGCTTGGGCGTTCAAGGCTTCGAAGGAGAAGGACGATGGGCGGCGACGAACAGGACCTTCCCTCGGGCGACGAGTCGATCGAGGAAGAGGCGCAGGAGAACAAGCGGGAGCTGGACGAAGTGCCGGAGCACGGCACGGACCCGCTTCACGAGGGGCCTTGATCTCCCGTCATCCCGGCGAAGGCCGGGACCTCAGGACGCGAAGTCGCGGCGGGTTTCCCCGAGGTCCCGGCTTTCGCCGGGATGACGGGTGATCCAGTCCGCGACTGCCCGCACCTGTTCCTCGTCCATCGCCAGCCCCAGCTTCGTCCTTCGCCACAGCACGTCCTCGGCCGTGCGGGCGAACTCCCTGTCGCGGAGCCACGCCAGCTCCGCCTCGTACAGCCCGGCGCCGAAGTGGCGTCCGAGATCGCCGAGGCATCCCGCGTCGCCGATCATGTCGCGCAGCCTCGTGCCGTAGGCGCCGGAGAGGCGGGCGACGAGCGGCCCGGGCATCCATCGTGCCAATCCGTCCAGCCATTCGAGGAACTCGGGATAGAGGTCGCCGCCGGGGAGGAAGGCGTGGGAGGTCGAGCGCCGGCCTTCGATCCCGAGCCGGTCGAGCGCCTCCTGCGCGAGCGCCCGCGCGGTGGTGATCTTGCCGCCGAAGACCGAGAGCAGCCGGGGGCCCGGATCGGGATCGAGCTCAAGGCGATAATCGCGGGTGACCGCCTTGGCGTCCGCCGCGCCGTCGTCCCACAGGGCGCGGATGCCCGAATAGCTCCACACCACGTCGGCGGGGCCGACCTGCCTGGTGAAATAACGGTCCGCCGCCTGGCAGAGGTAGCGGATCTCCTCGGGAGCGATCGCCGAGTCCTCCGGCCGGTCGACGGGGATGTCGGTGGTCCCGATCAATGTGAACCCGCCCTGGAACGGGAGGGCGAAGACCACCCGCCCGTCCGCCTGCTGGAGGATATAGGCTTGCGGCCCCTCCCACAAAGCGGGGACGAGGATGTGGCTTCCCTTGACCAGCCGGACCCGGCTCTCGCTGGGCTCGGCGAGCCGGGCGTTCAGCACTTCCGCCACCCATGGGCCGGCGGCGTTGACGATCGCCTTCGCCGCGATCGTGCGCCCGCCGGACAGCTCGGCCCGCCACACCTCGCCGTCGCGGCGGGCGGAGAGCAACTCGGTCCGGGTGGCGATCTCGGCCCCATGCTCGGCCGCGGCGGCGGCGTTGAGGATCGTGAGGCGGCTGTCGTCGACCCAGGCGTCCCAATAGCTGAGGATCCGGCGCCGCTCCTTCAGCGGCGCGTGGAGCGCGGCGGCGCGGCGGCCGACCCGCCGGGAGCGCGGCAGGCTGCCCCGGATCGAGAAGAGATCGTAGAGGAGGAGGCCGGAGCGGATCATCCAGTGCGGCCTCAGTGCCGGGCAGTGGGGAAGGACGAACTGGAGCGGCCGGACGATGTGCGGCGCCGTGCGGAGCAGGATCTCGCGCTCCGCCAGCGCCTCGCGCACCAGCCGGAACTGGTAATATTCGAGATAGCGCAGGCCGCCGTGGATCAGCTTCGAGGAAGCGGAGCTGGTGTGGGCGGCGAGATCGTCCTTCTCGACCAGCAGCACCTTCGCGCCCCGGATGGCGGCGTCGCGGGCGATCGCCGCGCCGTTGATCCCGCCGCCGACGATGAGGAGATCGAAGGAGTCCATTGGCCCCTTATCGTCATTGCGAGCGGAGCGAAGCAATCCAGCACGGCGCTTGCCCGGTGGATTGCTTCGTCGCTACGCTCCTCGCAATGACGGTGCAGGGGCAGATGGCAAATTTCGGCGATACGATCCTCGTCATCGACGAAGGCACGACCAGCACCCGAGCGATGCTGTTCGCCGCCGACGGGTCGTGCCTCGCCACCCGGCAGAGGGAGCTCGCCCAGCATTATCCCAGGCCCGGCTGGGTCGAGCATGACGCCGAGGAGATCTGGGCCTCCAGCCTCGCCTGCGCCCGGGCGGCGGTGGCTTCGGGCGGCGGCGCGGAGCGGATCGCGGCGCTCGGGATCACCAACCAGCGCGAGACGATCGTCTTCTGGAGCCGGCGGACGGGAAGGGCGCTCGCCCCCGCGATCGTCTGGCAGGACCGGCGGACGGCGCAAGCCTGCGCCGACCTCAAGGAGAAGGGCCTCGAGCCCGTGGTGCAGGAGAAGACCGGCCTCCTGCTCGACCCCTATTTCAGCGCCTCCAAGATCGCCTGGGCTCTCCGGCACTGGCCGCAGCTGCGGGAGGCGGGGGAGGATCTGTGCGCCGGCACCGTCGAGAGCTGGCTCGTCTTCCGGCTTACCGGCGGCCTTCGCATCTCCGACGCCACCAACGCGTCGCGCACCGCGCTCATGGACATCGGGACGGGCCGATGGGACGAAGCGCTGCTCGACCTGTGGGGCGTTTCCGCCTCGATGCTTCCGGAGATCGTCGATTGCGCCGGGCCGATCGGCGAGACCCTGCCGGAGCATTTCGGAAGGGCCATCCCGATCGCCGGAATGGCCGGCGACCAGCAGGCCGCCTCGATCGGCCAGGCCTGCCTGGCGCCCGGCAACAGCAAGGCGACCTTCGGCACCGGCGCCTTCATCCTCACCCACACCGGCGAGGAGCTTCGCCGGAGCCGCCACCGGTTGCTCTCCACAATGGCCTGGCAGCTGGACGGCCGCCGCCGCTACGCGCTCGAAGGTTCGGTGTTCGTCGCCGGAAGCCTCGTCAAATGGCTTCGCGACGATCTCGGCCTGCTCGGCAGCGCGGCCGAGACGGAGGCGCTGGCGAGGTCGGTGCCCGACAGCGGCGGGGTCCAGATCGTCCCCGCCCACAGCGGGCTGGGCGCTCCGCACTGGCGGCCTGAGGCGCGCGGCGCCATTTCCGGCCTCAGCTTCGCCACCGGCCGGGCCCATGTCGCCCGGGCCGCCCTGGAGGCGATGGCGCACCAGACGCACGATTTGATGACCGCTTTCGAGGCCGACGGCGCGCCTTGGGAGGTGCTGAAGGTGGATGGCGGAATGGCTTCCAACGGGTGGCTGGCGCAGGATCTGGCGGATGTGCTGGGGCTGACGGTGGAGCGGCCGGGTTTCGTCGAGACGACCGCGCTCGGAGCAGCGATGCTGGCGGGCGTGGGGTGCGGGATGTTCGGTTCGCTGGAGGAGGCGGCGTCGATGCGCGGGGCGGTGGAGAGGTTCGAGCCGGCGATGGCGGCGGACGTACGGGAGGCCAGGCTGGCCGGCTGGAAGAAGGCGGTGGAAGGGGTGCTGAGATAAGGACGCGGGACGCTCCCGTCACCCCGGCGAAAGCCGGGCCTCGGCGCGACCTTGCGCAGGCGCCCTTTCCGGTCTGAGGTCCCGGCTTTCGCCGGGATGACGAGTGTGTCCCCAACTCTATCTTAACCGCTTCCGCGCTACCGCCCCATCCATGGTCCAGCGCATCCACCTGATCGCCGCCGCGCGCCCGAATTTCATGAAGGTGGCGCCCCTTTTCCACGCCCTCGCCGCGGCACCGGGCTTCGAGCCGGTGCTGGTCCATACCGGCCAGCATTACGACGTGAACATGTCGGACGCCTTCTTCGCCGACCTGAGGCTCCCGGAGCCGCGCCACCATCTCGGGATCGGCTCGGGCAGCCATGCCGAGCAGACCGGCGGAGTGATGATCGCCTATGAGAAGGTGGCGCTAAGCGACCGGCCGGACTGGGTGATCGTCGTCGGCGACGTCAACTCCACCGCCGCCTGCGCGATGGTCGCGGGCAAGCTGGGGATCCCGGTCGTCCATCTCGAGGCGGGGCTTCGAAGCCGCGACCGAACCATGCCCGAGGAGCTCAACCGCCTCGTCACCGACGTTCTTGCCGATGTGCTTTGGACCCCCTCGCCCGACGGCGACGAGAACCTCCTTTCCGAAGGGATCCCGGCCGCCCGGATCACCCGCGTCGGCAACATCATGCTCGACAGCTTCGAGCTGGTCCGCCCGGCGATCGAGGCGGCGGACGTTCCCGGAGAGCTCGGGCTGGAGCGCGGCGGCTACGGCGTCGTCACCCTCCACCGGCCGTCCAACGTCGACGATCCGGGCCAGCTCATCCGGCTGGTCGACGCGCTCATCGAGGCGCAGAGGCGGCTTCCGCTCGTCTTCCCGGTCCATCCGCGGACGGCCAAGCGCCTCGCCGGCGCCCTGTTCGACAGCCGGCTCGCCAGGGCCGGGATCAAGCTGATCGAGCCTTTGCCCTATGTCCGCTTCATGAGCCTGGTGACCGGCGCCGCGGCGGCGATAACCGATTCGGGCGGGATCCAGGAGGAGACCACCTACCTCGGGATCCCCTGCCTGACGCTGCGCGAGAATACCGAGCGGCCGGTCACCATAACCGAGGGCACGAACCGGCTGGTGACTCCGGAGACCTTGCTGATTGAGCTGGACCGCGCCCTCACCGGTCCGAGGCCGGTGCGCTCTCCCGAGCTTTGGGACGGCAAGGCCGCCGCGCGCTGCGTCGAGGATTTGCGGCGCCGCTCGGCGGTGGTGAAGCTGCCGGTCGCGGAGCCGGGCCCGGCCGAGCTTGCCGCCCGTTACGGCGGCGGCGAGCGGCGCAAGGCGGGCGGAGCGAGTTACAGGCGCACTTCGTAACCGGGCTAGCCTGAGCCGTCATTGCGAGGAGCGAAGCGACGAAGCAATCCAGCCGACCTCAGAAGCCGTACTGGATTGCTTCGCTTCGCTCGCAATGACGGCCTACCGTTCCTCCCCCGCCTTCCACGAATCGTCGATCATCTTGATGATCCCGGAAAAGTCCTTGCCGCCGCCGCCGAGCGCCTCGGCGAAGCGGGTGTAGAGCTCCTCCGCGTGCGAGCCCATCGGCGTGTAGGCGTCGACGCTCTGGGCCGCCTCCATCGCCAGGCGCAGGTCCTTCAGCATCAGCGCCGCCGCGAAGCCGCCCTCATAGTCGCGGTCCGCCGGAGTCTGCGGGCCCACGCCGGGCACCGGGCAATAGCTCGTCATCGACCAGCACTGGCCGGACGCCTTGGAGGCGATGTCGAAGAAGGTCTGCGGGTCGAGCCCGAGCTTCTGGGCGAGGACGAAGGTCTCGCAGGTCGCGACCATCGAGGCGCCGAGAAGCATGTTGTTGCAGATCTTGGCGGCCTGGCCGGAGCCCGGGCCGCCGGCGTGGATCACCGCCTTGCCCATCTTCTCGAGGATCGCGCTCGCCCGCGCGAACGCCGCCTCCTCGCCGCCGACCATGAAGGTGAGGGTGCCGCCCTCGGCCGCGGCGATCCCGCCCGAGACGGGGGCGTCGACCATCGCGTAGCCGGCCTTTGCCGCCTTTTCGATCTCCTCGCGGGCGGTGCCGACGTCGATGGTGGAGCAATCGATCAGGAGCGCGCTGACCGGTGCGGTGCCGATCACGCTCGATTCGTAGACGTCTCGGACATGCTTGCTGGCGGGAAGCATCGTCACGACCGCCTCGGCGTCCGCCACGGCCTCGGCGGCCGAGCGGGCGCGCGAGCAGCCGCTCTGCTCCGCCTTGGCGAGCGCGGCCTCGCTCAGGTCGAAGGCGCGCACCTCATGCCCCGCCTTGACGAGGTTCGCGGCCATCCCGCCGCCCATGTTGCCGAGCCCGATGAATGCGATCCGTGCCATTGTTCACTCTCTCCACGTCATCCCGGCGAAAGCCGGGACCTCGGGGAGACCCCCCGAGACTTCTTGTCCTGAGGTCCCGGCTTTCGCCGGGATGACGGTCATTTTCCCGTCCACTCAGCCTTACGCTTGTCGACGAAGGCCGCCATGCCTTCTTTCTGGTCCTCGGTGCCGAACAGGCCGTGGAACAGCCGGCGCTCGAAGACGATGCCCTGGGCGAGGCTCATCTCGAAGGCGGCGTTGACCTGCTCCTTGGTGGCCATCGCGGCGAGCGGCGCCATGGCGGCGATCGCTGCGGCCGTCTTCAGCGCCTCGTCCACCAGATCGGCGGCGGGGACGACCCTGGCGACGAGGCCGGACCGCTCCGCCTCCTCCGCGCCCATCATCCGCCCCGTCAGGCACATCTCCATCGCCTTGGCCTTGCCGACGGCGAGGGTGAGGCGCTGCGAGCCGCCCATTCCCGGGGTCACTCCCAGCTTGATCTCGGGCTGGCCGAACTGCGCGGTGTCGGCCGCGATGATGAAGTCCGCCATCATCGCCACTTCGCAGCCGCCCCCAGCGCATAGCCAGCGACCGCGGCGATCCAGGGCTTGCGGGTGGCGGTGACCTTCTCCCACCCCTGGAAGAAGTTGGAGCCGTACATGGAGGCGAAACCCTGGTCCGACATCTCCTTGATGTCGGCGCCCGCGGCGAAGGCGCGTTCGCTTCCGGTGAGGATCGCGCAGCGTTGGCTGTCGTCGGCGTCATAGGCCGCGAAGGCGGCGATCAGCTCGGCCAGCACGCCGGTG
>DASVTA010000351.1:0-1613 GCA_036387815.1 Allosphingosinicella sp. | reverse complement strand
CGTCCTTCCGCTGCCGGAGGACGAATCGGAGTGGAAGGACCTCCACATCATGTTCGCGACCGCGAAGGGCATCGTCCGCCGGAACAGCATGGACGCCTTCACCCGCGTGCCGACCGCCGGCAAGATCGCCATGCGCTTCGGCGAGACCGAGGAAAGCGAGGACATGTCCGACCGGCTGATCGGAGTCTCGCTCCTCACGGAAGAGGATGACGTGCTGCTCGCCACCAAATGCGGAAAGGCGATCCGGTTCGCCGCCACCGACGTGCGCGAGTTCCAGAGCCGCACCGCGGCCGGAGTGCGCGGAGCGCGTCTCCAGGACGGGGACGAGGTCATCTCCCTCTCGATCCTCAAGGGCTTCAAGGCCTCGACGGAGGAACGCGAGGATTATCTGCGCCACGCGCCCTGGCGCGAGCGGGCCGAAGACGCCGCCCCTCCCCCGCCGCGGGAGATGTCCGACGATCGCTTCGAGCAGTTCCGGGCCGCCGAGGAGTTCATCCTCACCGTTTGCGCCAACGGCTATGGCAAGCGCTCGTCCGCCTACGAATACAGGCGCATCGGGCGCGGCGGCCAGGGGATCACGAACATCGGCAACCTCGACCGGAATGGTCCGGTGGTCGCGAGCTTCCCGGCGCACAATGGCGAGCAGCTGATGCTGGTCACCGACCAGGCCAAGCTGATCCGCATGTCGGTCGGCGACACCCGGGTCATCGGCCGGGGCTCGGCGGGCGTGAGGCTGTTCCACGTCGGGGACGGCGAGCATGTCGTCTCCGCCGCCCGCATCGACGAGGAGGAGGAGCCGGAGAACGAGGCGGAGGCGATGATCGCCGGCGAGCTGGGCGACGCGCCACCGGCGGCGGCGGCCGACACTGTGCAGCTTGACGATGGGAGCAAGCTTGCCTCCCCATCGCAAGATGGGGAGGGGGACCCCGCGTAGCGGGGTGGAGGGGTAGAAGGCGCGGCGTGAGAGGATTGCGCGCGATCCTCTCTGGCCAGTGCCAGGTCACCCCTCCACCCGCTTCGCTGGTCCCCCTCCCCACGAGCTACGCTCGCGGGGAGGCAGAGGCGCCGGCCTTCCTCCCCGCCCGGAACCGGACTATCGCACCGCCCATGACCCACCAGATCCACATCATCGGCGGCGGCCTCGCCGGGTCCGAGGCCGCCTGGCAGCTCGCGGAGGCCGGCGTGAAGGTGCGGCTTTCCGAAATGCGCGGGTCGGGCGAATCGACGCCCGCCCACCACACCGACAGCCTCGCCGAGCTGGTCTGCTCGAACAGCTTCCGCTCCGACGATGCCGAGAACAACGCGGTCGGGCTGATCCATGCCGAGATGCGCCGGCTGGGATCCGCGGTCATGGCCGCCGCGGACGCCCACCGGGTGCCGGCCGGTTCCGCGCTGGCCGTCGACCGCGAGGGCTTCGCCGCCGCGGTGACGGAGCAGATCGCCGCCCACCCCAATATCGAGCTCGTCCGCGAGCGGGTCGACGCCCTGCCCGCTTCCGGACCGACCATCGTCGCCACCGGGCCGCTCACCGCGATGAAGCTGGCGGAGTCGATCGGCGCCGCGACCGGCTCCGACGCGCTCGCCTTCTTCGACGCGATCGCGCCCATCGTCCA
>DASVTA010000350.1:0-10986 GCA_036387815.1 Allosphingosinicella sp. | reverse complement strand
GTCGGCGACGGTTTCCTCCGCCGTGGCCGCATCGGCGGGCGTTTCGGGCGCCGGCGCCTGGCCAGCCTGCGCGGGCCGCTGCGGCTCCGCCGGGACAGTCTGGGCGGCCGCCGGGCTGGCCGCGATCACGGCGGCAAGGGCCATCGCCCCCGAGGATGCGGCGCAAATGAATCCGGCTTTGACAGTAAGAGCCAATTGAACCTCCGTCTCCTGGGGACCTGCCGGCATTCCGGTCAGGATGAAATTGATACCGGTGTCATCGACGGCCGCAGCGAGGAGGCTTGATTCGCCTGCCGAGCACCCTTCCTACTAGAGAGAAGAGAACACGGACCCACCCCGCCCGGCCGAAAAATGTCACCGGTGTCAGAGGCTTATAGCCGTTCCGCTGCCTACTTCGCAAGACCTGCGACAAAAAGGGCCGACGCTTCAGCCAAGCGGGTAGCGCCCGCCAGCGCGGCCTCCTCGTAGAATGAGCATTTTGGATCGGGGTCAGTTGCCTGTGCGCAGCCGACGCGGCCCGATGGCGGGGCGAGACGAACCCGGCGCCGCCAATTCGCTCAAACGCCGCAGAACAAATTTTGACGCAAATTTGAACCCTGACGCCCGCAATAGGCGAATGAGACATGCTGCGCACGAAGCTCGGCAAGCGCGAAATCAAATTGTCGCTCGAACCTCCGATGCTCGAGAAGCGAAGATCCGGCAGGCGAGAGAGCAGGCGAAGCGGCGGGGTTATCGCGGCGAGTTCAAGATCGAAATCCCGGTTTACGACGGGCCGGTGAGTCGGCATTCTCCGAGTGACCCGTTCCATGAAGTCTAGAGGATTCGGAGTGCAGTTGTTTCGGCCCGAGGCGATGCGGGGACAGGACCGGTTGCACGGCGAAGTCGTTCTCGTTCCACCGGTCTCGTGGCAGCTGTTGGGGGGCTTCCTGCTCGCGGCCGTGGTCGGCGCCATATTCTATTTCTCCACGGCGGAATATAAGAAGGTCACTACGGTCCGCGGTCAGCTGACCGGAAGCAAAGGCGTCGTTCGCGCCGTCGCCCCGGACGCAGGCATCGTCGAGGCTGTTCTCGTCGAGGAGGGGCAAATCGTCGCGGCCGGCACCCCTTTGGCCCGTATATCGGTCAGCACGAGCGACGGCGGTGCATCGCTTCAGGAACGCCGTTCCGCGGCGATCGCGCGCCGCGAGCGAATAATGACACAGCGCGAGCCGGAACTGGCCGAGGCCTTCCGGGCCCGGTCGGCGTCGTTGCGCGCACAGATCGACGGCGACCGCAGCGAGATCGCCAGCATCCAGGCGCAAATGGGAGAGCAACGCGACCTCGTGCGCTCCGCCGTCGAAGATCTCGAGAGAGCGCGCACCGTGGCTGCCCGCGGATTCGTCTCCGGCCGCGACGTCCGGCAGCGCGAAGAGCAGCTCGGCAGCCGCCGCCAGTCCCTTTCCCGGCTCGAGCAGGAGCTGTCCGTGCGAAGCGCCAGGATCGAAATGGCGCAAGCCGAGCTGGCGCGGGCGCGAACCGAATATGATCTCCAGCTAGCCGACCTCGCCGACGACCGTGCCGAACTGGCCGGCCAGGCCGCCGCCGACGAGAACGCGCTGAGGGTGGTGGTCAAGGCGGCGCAGGCCGGACGGGTTACCGGCCTGCTGGTCCACAGCGGCGACGCCGTCGGCGCGAACACGCCTTTGCTGTCGGTCCTGCCGGAAGGGACGCGGCTGCAGGCGCGGATCGAGGTGCCCGCCGCGGCCGCCGGCTTCATTCAGCCGGGCCAGGGAGTCCGGCTCGCCGTCGACGCCTTTCCCTACCAGACTTACGGGACGATCGAGGCGCGGGTCGATTCCGTTTCGGCGGCCACGGTTCCGGTCGCCCGGCCGGACGGAACGAGCGAGGAGGTCTTCCTCGTCCGGGCGACCCTTCCTTCCGGCGGAATCCGCGCTTTCGACCGGACCCAGCCGCTGCGGCCCGGAATGACAGTTACGGCGCGCATCGCGACGCGGGCGCGCAGCCTCGCCGAATGGCTGTTCGAGCCTCTGTTCGCCGTCGGACGCCGATGAACCGTCACTCGCCGATCGATATGGGGATCCTCCCGCGGCGGCGCATCCGGCAGGTTCGCCAGTCGGAAGCTGCCGAATGCGGACTGGCCGCGCTGGCGATGATCGCCAATTGGTGGGGGCACGATTTCGACCTTGCGGCGCTGCGCAGCCGCTTCGGAATCTCGTCGCGAGGCGTCACGCTGCGCGACCTGATGGAGATGGCGGACGCGCTGCACCTCTCGCCCCGGCCGCTCAAGGTCGGCCTCGAGAGCCTCGCTGCGCTTCACCTCCCTGCGATCCTCCACTGGGACATGGATCATTTCGTGGTCCTGGAGCGCGTGGCGAACGGGAAAGCCTTCATCCTCGATCCCGGCACCGATGCGCGCTGGCACGACGAAGAATCGCTCTCGCGGCATTTCACCGGGGTTGCGCTCGAGCTTCGCCCGACCACCGATTTCACGCCGCAGCAGGAGCGGCAAAAGCTGAGGCTGGCCCAGTTGTGGAGCGGCGCCGTGGGCATGCGCCGGTCGATCGCACAGGCGGCGATCCTCAGTCTCGTCCTGCAGGCCCATGTCCTGGCTGCACCCTACCTCCTCCAGCTCGCCGTCGACCAGGCGCTGCCGGCACTCGACGCGGACCTGATGACGGTGCTCGCCGTCGGCTTCGCGATCTTCGCGCTGATCAACGCCGGAGCGTCGCTGCTCCGGTCCTTCGTGCTCCTCGCCTCCGGCACAGCGCTCTCCTTCGGAATTGCCTCGAATGTGGCGCGTCGGCTGATGCGCCTGCCCGCCGGCTGGTTCGAGAAAAGGAGCATCGGGGACATCCTCTCGCGCTTCCAGTCGGTGATGCCGATCCAGCGACTGCTGACCGAGAGCGCGGCGGCCGCGATCATCGACGGAATGCTGGCGGTGCTGACTTTCGCGCTCATGCTCGCTTATTCGCCGCTGCTGACTTTGATTCCGCTGACAGCCTTCCTGATCTACGGCACCGTCCGCGCCTTGACCTTGGCGGCGCAGCGGCGAACGGAAAACGAGCGCATCGCGGCGATCGGGCGTGAGCAATCCTCGATGATCGAGACCCTGCGCGGTATCGTCACCGTCCGCCTGTCGGGGCGGGAAACGGTCCGGCATGCCGTGTGGCAGAACCGCCTCTCGGAATCGCTCGGAGCCAATTACGGCCGGGAGCGAATTCGGGCCCATCAGGAGGCAGTGGCCACTCTGCTGGGAGCGCTCGAGATCGTAGCGGTCGTCTGGCTCGCCGTCCAATTGGCGATCGACGGCGGCTTCACGGTCGGCATGATCTTCGCCTTCCTGGCGTACCGGCTGCAGTTCGCGACGGCGACGCGCTCCCTGCTCGACAAGGCCATCGACTTCAGAATGCTTTCGCTCCACCTTGAGCGCCTGTCCGACATCGCCCTGACGCGGGAGGATCCCGGCTTCGCCGAACCGGCGGCGCATGCCGCGCCCTTCCGGGGCGAGATCGAGCTTCGCAACGTCAGCTTCGCCTATGCGCCGCACGAACCGCCGGTCCTTACCGGGGTGGACCTGCATGTCAGGCCGGGCGAGCATGTCGCGATCACGGGGCCGTCGGGAGGAGGGAAAACGACGCTCGTCAAGATCCTGCTCGGGCTGCTCGAGCCTATGGGAGGAGACGTGCTGATCGACGGCATCCCGCTCGCGCGTTACGGCAGGCGAGCCTTTCGGGAAAATGTCGCCGTGGTCCTTCAGGACGACCTTTTGTTCGCCGGGACGATCGCCGAGAACGTGGCCGGCTTCGAGCCGGTGGACGAGGAGCGGCTCCAGTCCGCCCTGCGCACCGCCTCCATCGACGAGGACGTGGAGGCCATGCCGATGCGGCACCTGACGCTGGTCGGCGACATGGGGTCCAGCTTCTCCGGTGGGCAGAGGCAGCGGATCTTGCTCGCCCGCGCCCTCTACCGCCGGCCGAAGCTGCTCGTCCTGGACGAGGGAACTGCCCATTTGGACTCGGCCCAGGAGCATAAGGTGAACGACGCGATCGCGGCGCTGGGGATAACCCGGATCATCGTCGCCCATCGCAAGGAGACGATCGCCGCCGCCGACCGGGTCGTGGTGATCGAGGGGGGGCGGATCGCTTCGGGTTCAGGCGGCGCCTGACGGCCGATTCACCGCCGCGAACGCCGGAGCAGGAAATGGGTGTGGAAGTGTCCGGCCGACCGGCAAAAGCCGCCCTCGAGGCGGATCCCCACCGGCAGGTGGGCCGCCAGGGGCCGCTTCAGCTCGGCGAGGAGAGCGCCGCGTTCCCAGTCGGCGGCGATCAGCGCCACGTCCAGCAGGTCGAAATGACGGCCGGCGAGCGGCGCCAGGCACTTGAACGCCGATTCCTTCGCGGAGAAGATCAACGTGATCGCCTCGGCCGGGGTGAGGCGGGCCTGGGCGGCGATGCAGCTCCATTCCTCCGGCCGCGCGACCAGCGGGGCTATTTCTGCGGCCGCTTCCGGGGTCGCCATTGGCTCTGAATCGATCCCGATGCCGCTGATGCACTGAGCTTCGCAGACCGCCGCGGAGGCGAAGTCGTCGGTGTGAGTGATCGATCCTACGATCCCGGCGGGCCAGATCGGCTCGCCCAGCGCGCCTGTCCCGATGGCCTGGGCGACCAGCGCGGGCCGGATGCCGCCGAGGGCGCGGGCGGCACACAGGCGTCCGGCGAGATGCTGAAGCCGGCGCCGGGTCTGGCGGCTCTCCGGTCGCCCCCCCGGCGCCGCGATCGCGACGCTGTGCTGGCGGCAGGCGGGCGGAAGCGTGTGGAGATCGGCCGTCGGGAGAAGCCGGGCAAGCCGGCGCAGCCCGGGCGCCGGGCCGGGGCCGATCCTGCTGCCCGGCGCGAGGGCGGCGTCAGACAGGCGCCGCCTCCGCGGGCAGCGGCCCCCCGTAAATGAGATATTCGCCGCAGATGAAGCCATCGAACCAGCGCCGGTAGAAGGCGACGGCTCGGGGATCGGCCCATTGCATCCGGGCGAAGCCGTGCCCCCGCGCCTTGAGGTCGCGCAGGCAGGCGCTGAGGACGTCGCGGAAGGCCCCGCCGCCCCGGCTCTCGGGAAGAACGCCCGCGGGGCCGACGCAGCCCAGGTCGAGGTTGTTGGAGCCGGCCACGCAGAAGCCGACGATCCTTCCCTCCGCCGTGGCGACGTGAGCGATCGGTTCGGGATGCCGGAGCGCGCCTTCGACCTCGGCCGCGAATTGCGGGAAGGCGGCGAAGGCGAAGGCGGCGAGCTCGGCCGGCGGAACGTCCGACGGGCCCGTTCCGACTCGCCTGACGCCGGGCATGGGTCGCTCCTGCCAAGCCCCCGGGAGCGCCAGGTCGACTCCCATGTCGCGGGTCGGGCTGGCGTGCTCGTAGCCCAGGGCACGCGCGAAGGCCGCGATGTCGCTGT
The DNA here is from genome assembly GCA_036387815.1 of Allosphingosinicella sp. Classification (GTDB taxonomy): domain Bacteria; phylum Pseudomonadota; class Alphaproteobacteria; order Sphingomonadales; family Sphingomonadaceae; genus Allosphingosinicella. Next base: position 5,544 of record DASVTA010000350.1, on the reverse strand, counting down.
CCTGGCTGGGCGCCCCCGGATAAAGATAGTTGGGAAGCGAGGCGTATAGCCAGAGGCGGGCCGCGCCGGCCTGCCGGAACCGGGCTTCCGCAGAGCGGACGAGGCTCGTGCCGATGCCGCGTCGACGCAAGAGCGGATCGACCAGAAGGATCCTCACGCCTCCCACCCTGCCGCGCGGACCCGAATGGACGTCGGTGACGGCAAGGCCACCCAGCCGATCCTCCACGAAGGCCCCGATCACCGCTTCGTCGGCGCCGGCGTGGCCAGGGAATATCTTCTCCTCCAGGACTCCGGGATGCGCCCGCATTTCGGGCAGGCACCGGCGCGCCAGGCGGACGAAGAGGTCGGTCGGCATCGGCTGCGCCTTGCTTCGTTCCCACAGGCTCAGCGCCGCCTGCGCTTTCATTGGCCGCGGCTTTCGGCTCCATCGCCGGCGGCCGCCAGAAGGAGGCCGTTCCGGCCCTCGTCGCCGTCCAGCACCCGCTCGATCGTGTCGTGATAGTCCTGCAGCGCCACTTCGTTGCGTCCGTAGACGAAATCGTCGATCGCTCCGGTCGAGACGTTCGCCTGGACATCGCCGACCGTTCGAAAGTCCTCGCCGTAGACCGCGTCCTCGATGATCTTCCAGTTGCGGGCCCAGTGGCTGACGGCGCGATCCGCAACCCGGTTTCGCGGTCGGATCAGGCTGGTTCTGACGAGACAGCTTTCCGGCCCTGACGCCGCGGGGAAGAAGCTGAACAGCTCGATATGGTCGCGCTGGAACAGAAATACCGTATTGGGGAAAAGCACATAGATAAGGGTGAGGTGGTCGGCCAGCTGCGAGGGTCGGCCGTCCCGGTCGATCTGCCCCCGAAGCGACCGGCGGGCGGCGGCTATGCGCTGGTGCGGTCCCAGCCGCTCATAGGCCATTGCGCCGTTCGAGAACATCGGCGCGATCGTGTTCCGGTGGAGCGCGTCGATATGGTAGATTTCGAGGAAGGTTTCCACGCCGAGCTTCCAGTTGAACGGAAGCAGGTCCTCCCGGCTGGCGAAGCAGGCCATCCTGCTTTGCGCATAGCCCGCCAGCTCGTCGTCGAGGATCTCGCCAAGATAGGAACGCATCGCCGGGGCGGCGCCCTCGAGCTGCACCCAGACGAGGCCGTGGCGCTCCTCCGCCGGGACTTCGCGCAGGCCGAAATCGCGAGACTTGAACCCCCTGAAATTCTCGGGGAGGGCAAAGCCGAGGCAGCGGCCGTCGGCGCCGTAGGTCCAGCCATGGTAGGCGCACGTGAAGCTGCGCGCGTTTCCCGCCGCGGCCGAGCAGACCAGATTGCCGCGATGCCGGCAGACGTTGTGGAACGCGCGGACTCGCCCTTCACTGTCGCGGACCAGCAGAAGCGGGATTCCAGCGAGGCGCCGGGTGACGAAGTCGTTCCTGTTCTCCAATTCTGCGGAGACGGCGGCGATCAGCGGGTGCTTGCGGAACAGGACCTGCGATTCCCGGGCGGCCCGGCCGCGGTCCGTGTATACCCGGGCAGAGTGGCGGCGGGGATGCTCGGACATGGTCGAGCCTCCGGCGCGGAGGTAAGCGCTCAGCTCCTCGAAGATGCGATCCTGGGTCTTCGGGTGCATCGTGCCTGTCCTATCCGCCCGCCGTCTCCGCGAAGATGAATGCGATGTCCGGGTCCGGATTCAGCCCCGCTTTTCGGTTCATCGCCAGAGACGCGGCGTTACCGGCCTCCACGATCTCGACCAGGCCCGTAGCGTCGAGATGCTCGCTGGCGAAACCGAGCAGCCAGGCATTAACGTAGCTGCCCCAGCCCGAGCCGGCCTCCCGAACGCAGATGCTCGAGCCGAGGACCGGCCTGAGCCAGCGCCCGAAGGGGGGAAGGGGCTGGACCGTCGCGGCGGCGACGACCGCGCCGCCGGGGGATATCCAGGCGGCAGAGACAGAATCGCATTCGTCGCCGCGAAGAAACCAGTCCGGCATCGGCGTCAGGTCGCGCTCCATCTGCAGCGCCTGCACGGCATGGATGAGCGAGGGACTGGAGCCGCGGCCGAGCAGCTCGACCCTCGCCTCGTGCCCTGGCGGCGGAGCCGCCCGCAGCGCATCGATCCGGCCCCGGGCGGCGGCGGAATCGGCGGCGACGGTGACCAGGGCCGTGTCGATCTCGAAGCCGGCGCCGGCGAGGCAAAGGGCGGTCCGGGCGGCGGTGGCGGGCGAGCCGTGGATCAGGAACCGGCCGCAGGGCGGGGCTGCGTCGAGACGCCGGATCGCGGTTTCAGGAGCCACGTCAAGCAGGCCGAGCGTGCGCCCCTGATGGAACATCCCGGCCGCGCCGCGAAGCATTCGCCGGTGGCGGTAAAGGACGTCCGACGCCCGCCGCAGTCGCCGGCCGCGGGCATGATCGGGAAGCCCCGGGCCGAACGGTCCGCCATCGTTCTCGCCTCCCGCGAGCCGCGCTCCGGCCTGGCTGATCATGCGGCCCCCGCGAAGGCGGGAACGGGTTCGGCGCCCAGCGGCCCGTCATAGATCGCATCGGGGTCCGCGGCGAGCCTCGACAGGCGCTCCACGAGCGAGGAGACTTCGTCCTGATCGAGCTCCCGCGCCGCCGCGTCCAGGAAGCCGCGGACATAGGCGCGGGAGGCCCGGCCGTCGTTGAACCCATATTTGCGGATCGTGGTGAGGACCGCGAAATCCTCGGGCGTCTCCGCCGTCGCCGCGTCGTAGGCCATACCGTCGAGGCTTCGCTCCAGCCCGTCCGCGCCGACGTCCGACCAGGCTCCCAGAGAGGAGAAGAGCCGCTGCAGCCGCGCCCGCGCGTCGCCCGGCGCTCCGCGGTCGAGCGCCGCCAGCTCCCGCTTGACCGAGCGGAAGCACGAGGGGCTCATGAAGTCCGGCGCAATCAGGAAGTCGGCCGCATATTCGATGATGCTGTGGGCGAAATCGAGCCGGCGCTTCTTGTTCCACCGGTCCGGGTGGACGGCGTCGGAGTTGAGCAGGCCGAGGAAGTCGGCTTCGTCGAAGAAGCGGACGGCGCGGCGGTTGACGAACCCCATCCGGCGATAGGCCCAGCCGCACTTGCGCTTCGTCCGCGTGGTCTCGGCGCCATAGTGGATGACCCAGTCGGCGACGATGTGGGAGCGGATCCGCCTCGCCGAGTCCCGGAGTGGATCGGGGAAGCGGTCGAGTTCCCACACCGTCGAATAGGCCCAATCGTGGCAGTGCATGATGTTGGGCAACATCATCTCGGGCAGCCCGCCTTCGAAGACCTCCGTCTCGTCGTGGAGGCCCGAAGCCAGCGCGACCGCGCAATGGCCGATCAGATCCACGGCTATGCCCTCGCCTCTGCGAGCGGTTGGGGGGACTTCATGGGGTGGAGATGCTCCGCGATGAACCGGGCCGTCCCGGCGAAGGTGGAGTCGAACTCCGCCCTCGGGATCTCCTGCATGCCGCGGCGAATGAAGGATTCGACATAGGCCACCGCCGAATCCCCGGAGAGCCCGAATTTTTTTACGCCTGCCCGATAGGCGAGCTCCTGCGGCCTGTCGGCCGCCCGGACCCGGCGACTGAACGATCGGGCGCCCTCGGCCAGCTTGTCGAGCGGATAATCCGCGCCCGCGGCGTCGAGCGTGGCGGTCAGTGTGGGGAGGGGCAGGTCGGCCAGCGCCTCCTTGGCGGCGGCGAAGCCGTCGGCAGCCTCCGGCAGGGAGTCGGCCACCCAGGTGTCGATCGAATATTCCACCATCGTGTGCGAGAAGCCGCGGACGCTGTCGCGCGAAGCGCCCCGCGGCCGCATTCCGGATTCCTCGGCGGTCTCGAAGAATTCGCGGTACAGGCGGGCGAACACGCCCATCGTGCGATAGGCCCAGCCGCGGCGGATCCGTTCCCGGCCGCTGCCGTAATGGACGTACCAGTCGCCCAGCATGTGCGCGCGCATCAGCCTGTGCGACGGACCCGCGTCGCCGCTCGCATCGAAGCAGGTGGCATAGCCCCATTCATGGCAGCGGGCGACGTCCGGGAGCATGAGCGCCACCATCCCGTCGCCGGTGAGGGCGCCCGGTTCAAAGGCCTGCGAGGCTCGCGTGGCCGCCCAGTGACCGAGGATGTACATCTTCGAGGCTCCTTCGACATTCGCTCACCTCCAGGCGCGGCAGGCGGAGATCCGGGTCGAACCCCCTCGCGCGGCACCAGGCGCTGCTGTAGATCGTGCTCAGATAGGACCGGCCTCCGTCGGGAAGGATGCAGACGATGGTCTTGCCGGCCGCCCATTCCTGGCGCGCGGCGGCTAACGCAGCGGCAACGATGCACCCGGAGGAGGCGCCGGCGAAAATCCCCTCCGCCCGGAACAGCCGGTAGGCGGTCGCGACCGAGACGGCGTCGGGCACCCTGACGGCATGGTCGACGAGGTCGAGGTCGCCATTGCCCGGGACGAAGTCGCCGCCGATCCCCTCGACCGCATAAGGGCGCGGATCGGGGGCGGCCCCGTCGAGAAGATCGGCATGGATGCTGCCGACGGGATCCGCCAGGACGATCCGGAGCCCGGGTTTCTTCATCTTCAGAAAGCGGCCCACGCCGGTCAGGGTGCCGCCGGTCCCGAGACCCGCCACCAGTACATCCACGCTGCCGCCCGTCTGCCGCCAGATTTCCGGGCCGGTCCATTCGAAATGGGCCGCGGCGTTGACGGGGTTGCCGAACTGATCCGCGTGCCATGCGCCGGGGATCTCCCGAGCGAGCCGCTCGGCCGTCCGGATGAAATGGCGGCCGTCGGTCGGCGGGACCTCGTAGGGGCAGATGACGACCTCCGCGCCGAATGCACGAAGCAGCTCGACCTTGTCCGTGCTCATCTTCGTCGTCATCACCGCGACGAGGCGGTAGCCGCGGCGGGCGGCGATCATCGCAAGCGCCATTCCGGTATTCCCGGCGGTCGCCTCGACAATGGTGCCGCCCGGGCCGAGCGCGCCCCGCCGCTCCGCATCGTCCACCAGCGCCGCGGCGATCCGGTCCTTCACCGATCCGCCGGGGTTCATGAACTCGCATTTGCCGTGGATGGCGGCGAGCGATTCGGGGGCGAGCCGCGAGAGCCGCACCAGCGGGGTCTCGCCGATCGCTCCGGTAATGCCGTCGCGGTTTGTCACCGTCATTCCCCGAGCAGCGCCGCGAGCTCGCGGTCGCTGAGCCTATTCAAATAATCCTCGCCGTGGATGCCGGCGCTGTGCAGGGCCTGCACAGCCGCGGTGCGCGCCGTCTCCTCCAGCCGGTGCACCGTCGTTCCGTCGCGCTCCGCCAGCCGCGCCAGCCAGCTTCGCCCCGCCCTTACGTGGAGCATCTCGTCGGCATGGATGTAGTCGAACACCTGCCCGTTCTCGCGGTCGCCGGCGCGGTAAGCTTCGCGCGAGGTCGAACGAAGCCCGCCGACCTGGTTCAATTCGCCGAAGGTGCTGATCTGAGTCAAAGCGAGCAGCGGCGGCAGGTCGGTACGGACGTTGATGCCGATGATCCCGCACGGGATTTCGAACGGGTCGAAACCCATCCGCGCGAGTGCGCCCTGGCCGGTTTCGGAA
>DASVTA010000349.1:0-6652 GCA_036387815.1 Allosphingosinicella sp. | reverse complement strand
CCCTCCACCACGGCGCTCGCGCCGCGGTCCCCCTCCCCCAGCAAGCTGGGGGAGGAGCTTAGTCCCGGGCCGCCCTGATCGCCGCTCCGGCGGCGAAGGGCGCGACCGCGATCAGCAACAGCGAAGCCGCCGCCAGAAGCTTGAGCGCTCCGGCGCTTCCGTTCGGCTCCGTGAGCCCGGCGCCGAAGATGAGGATCGGCACCGCCAGCGGAAGCATCAGCAGCCCCGCCAGAGCCCCGCCGGTACGAAGCCCGGAAGTCAGCGCCGCGACGATCAGGGTCAGCGCCGCAAGGCCCGGCGTGCCGGCGAGGAGGCCGAGCTCCAGCCGGACGAGCACCGGCGCAGGCAGCTTCATCAGCCCCGCGGCGGGTATGGCCGCGAGCATGAGCGGCGGGCCGAAGCTCAGCCAATGGCCGGCGAGCTTGGCCGCGGCCACTTTCTCCTCGCTGGCGCCGCGGACGGCCAGCTGGTCGAGCACGCCGGAGGCGCGGTCGGGCTCGATCAGCCGGTCGACCGGAAGCAAGGCGGCGAGCAGCGCCGCCACCCACAGGGCACCGCCGCCGGTCCGGGCGAGGAGCGGGGCGTCGGGGCCTATGGCGAAGGGGAAGAGGGTCGCGACGAGCAGGAAGAAGATGAGCGGCAGCAGAGCGTTTCCGCCGGAAACGGCGAGTCGCAGCTCACGGCCGACCAGGGCCCTCATCCGAGCGCCACCCGCGCCGCGCCGGGCAGTGCCAGCGGCTGGTGCGACGCGGCGAGGACGGCGCCGCCGCCGGCGCGGTGGGCGGCCATCGCCGCTTCCAGCCTCGACTGCCCCTCGCCGTCGAGCCCGTTGGCCGGTTCGTCGAGAAGCCACAGGGACGCCCGGCTCGCCAGCACCCGCGCCAGCGCCGCCCGTTTCCTCTGCCCGGTGGAGAGCATCCGGACGGGCACTTCGGCGAGCTCAGTCAGGCCCATCGCGGCCATCGCTTCCGCCGCCTCCGTTCCGTCGAGCCGGCTCCAGAAGCCGAGCGCGCGCGCAAGTTCCAGCTTCGGGTCGAGCGCCAGCGCCTCGTCCGCAAGCGCCGCCCGCCCGGGGCGAACGACCGCGCCGGCGGATTGGCGAAGCAGGCCCGCGGCGAGCCGGATCAGGCTGGATTTGCCGGCTCCGTTGGGCCCGGTGACGAGGGCCGCCCCGCCCGGCTCCAGAATGAGGTCGAGGCCTTCGAAGAGCCGCCGGCCGCCGCGGACGCAGGCGACGGAGCGCAGCGCAAGGAGGCTCAACCCGCCGCCTCTTCGATGGCGTGCATGTCGGCGTCGGAGAAGCCGAAATGGTGGCCCGCTTCGTGAACGATGACATGGGTGATCAGGGCTTCGAGGCCGACCCCCGTATCGGCCCATTCGTCGAGCAGCGGCCGGCGGTAGAGGTGGATCATGGCCGGAAGCTCGCCCGAAAGCATCGAGGACCGTTCACCAATCGGGCGGCCGGTATAGAGGCCGGTGAGCTCGAACGGATCCTCGATCCCGAGCTCGGCCAGCACCTCCTCCTCGGCGAAATCCTCGATCCTGAGCACCACCCCCTCGAGATGGCGGCGGAAGGCCTCGGGCATGCGTTCGATCGCGGCTTCGGCAAGCCGCTCTATCTCCGCCGCATCCGGCGCAAGGGTTTGACGCTCCCCGGTCACCTGCGCGACATAAAGGAGAAAGAAGGGGAGAGACAATGACGCTCAGCGACGAGGAGAGGGCGGCGGCGCTCGGGGAACTGCCGGGGTGGCGCTACGACGCGGCGGAAGGGGCGATCCGCCGCGACTTCGTCTTCGCCGATTTCGGCGAAGCGTTCGCCTTCATGACCCGGGCCGCCATCGCCGCCGAGAAAGCGGACCATCATCCGGACTGGTCGAACAGCTGGAACAAGGTCGCGGTCGCGCTCAGCACCCACAGCGCCGGCGGGGTGACCGGAAAGGACGTCGACCTGGCAAAGGCGATGGACCGCTTCGCGCCCGGCTTGCCCTGACCGCTCCCTGCCCCTAGAGGAACCGCCTCCAAGGCATGCGGAGCGGTGGCCGAGTGGTCGAAGGCGCTCGCCTGGAAAGTGAGTATACGTCAAAAGCGTATCGAGGGTTCGAATCCCTCCCGCTCCGCCACCTCGCTCTTCGCTCGGCCCGTCAGCGGCCGCGACGCGCGAGCACTCTTCTCATCGCCACCAGCGGGTAGAGGAAGCCCAGCGCGCTCGGCAGCGGGACGGCGACCCGGTCGGCGGGATTGACCAGCTGGCGGCGAAGCTCGGCGAACTTGAACTTGAGGCCCGGAAGCAGAGCGAACTGCATGAGGTGGATCGTGCCGGTGCCGAGCAGCTTCTCGTCGAGCTCCGCGGTGATCGTCCGCCCGGCGAGCTTGCGAAGGCTGACGGCGAGCAGCCAGCGGTTGACCGGATCGGAGCGGAGCTCGGCGGCCAGCGCCGCCGGCAGCTCGGTGGCGAAGAGGCGTTCGCACAGCAGCAGCGCCTGGGCCGGGGCGCGGCCGGCGCCCAGGGCCTGCGAACGGCGGTAGAGCCGCTCGATCTCGGCGGGCGGGCTTGAGCCGAGCAGAGCGCCGACGTCGGCGATCCACTTGAGGCGGAACCAGGCGCTGGAGGCGCCGTGGACGCAGAGATAGGCGAAGAGCTCGTCGGTGCGCAGAGTGGCGAGGGAGCGGCCCTTCGAAACCTCGACCTGCTGGCGGGGAGAGTCGGAACCTATTTCGGGCAGGAGCAACGGATTGTCGTTGAGCCTGGAGTGGAGCTCGACGGTCAGGTTGCCGTCCGGCTTCGCCCACACCGATTCCTTCCAGTGCCGGTGCCACAGGCCGAGCCGTTCGCGTGCGCGCGGCCCCGCCGGCAAAGCGAGCCGATAGCCCGCCGACTCCAGCGCCGCCGCCGCCGCCTCGACCGATTCCAGCGGCACGAGCAGGTCGATGTCCCAGCCCATCTTCGGGCCGATCGAGCCGTAGGCGAGCACGCCCAGGGTGACGCCCTTGACGAACAGATGGCGGACCTCGGCGCGCTCGAGGAGCGCCGTCAGCCGAAGCGATTCCCCGGTCAGGACCAGATTCTGGCGCACGATCCGGGCGGCGGCGGCCTGCAGGCGCTCGCCGACATCCTCCGGAACCGGCGCCGCGGATCGGCTGAGCGCGCTCCAGACCAGCCCTTCCACCCGGTGCCGCTCGGCGATGCGCAATACCAGCGCCCAGTCGACGCCTCCGGCCGCGGCGGCGGCCAAGGCCTCGTCCCGGGCCGGCGACGGCGGCCAGCGGCAGCAGGCGGCGACGAGCTGGAATTCGGGAGGCAGGTGCACGCCGGGAGCTGCTTTCGCGTGAGGAGCCCACCTCCTAGGCGATGACATCGCGCCTGAACAATAGTTGCCACGTTCGCAGGCCATCCTGTAACGCCCCTCGCCATGGCCGCTCCACTCGCCGGACCTCCTCGCGCACGCCTGCGCCCCTCCGACTGGCTGATGCTTGCGGAGGCGCTCGCCGCGCTGGCGCTGGCGTCGCTCGCGATCGCCCTGCTCCCGTTCCGCCGGGTCGCGGCCGCCGCCTCGGCGCCGGCCCGGAAGTCGGCTCCGGCGGATGCCGAGATCATCCGCCGGGTCCGCTCGGCGGTGAAGGCCTGGGGAAGCCGGGTGCCGTGGAAGGCGGTCTGCTTCCAGAAGGGGCTGGCGCTCCACTGGATGCTTCGCCGCCGTGGGATCCGCTCCGTGCTCCTTTACGGGGCGAAGCGGGATTCGGCGGGTCTCTCGGCCCATGTCTGGGTGGATGTGGACGGCGAGACCGTCATCGGCGGCGAGGAGGCACCGAACTTCGCCTGCCTCGCGCGCTTCCCGCCGGATTGCGACTGATCTCGCAGGAGACGGCGGTGCGCGGCGCCAATCCCTTGAGCGTGCAGGTTTTCCTAGTCTCGCCCGTTTAACGTGGGTAAGGACCGAAGGCAGAGGGTTCCGAAAAGACGATGCTGGGGTTGAAGAAGGGAGCGCTGGTCGGCGCGCTGTCGCTCGTCACGGGCGCGGCGGCGCTTGCCCAGGCGCCCTCGACGAGCTCGCCGACGACCAGCACTCCGCCCCCGCCCACTCCGACGCAGCCCCACATTCCCGAAACGGGCCCGCCGCCGCTGCCGTCGCACGTCGCGCCGACGCCGGGGCGGGTATCGGGCCCACCCTCGTCCCTCGTCCAGACGAGACCCTCGACGCTCCAGACGCCGCCGCTCGCCGGGTCCCGCACTCCGACCCTGCCCGGCCCCACCCGCGATCCGCTGAACATCGATCCGGGCCAGGATCCGATCCTCCAGATGGCGCGAAGCCAGGCCGCGCCCGAGGCTTTCCAGGCCGTCGTCGCCACGGCGGTGGAGCGGCATCCGGCGACCCAGGAGGCGAGGGCGACGAGCGCGGAGGCCGAAGCGGTGGTCGACGAAGCCCGCGAACGGCGCCTGCCCTCGATCGATCTGAGCGTTTCCTCCTACAAGGTGATCGCCCGGGACTTCTCGGAAGATCCGCAGAACATCATCGAACGCTCGCGCGCCTCGCAGCGGACCGACGCCATCCTGAACGTGAACCAGAACGTCTTCGACTTCGGCGCGAGCGCCAGCCGGGTCCTCGCGGCCGGTTCCAGGCTTCGCGCCGCCGCCGCCGAGGCGGAAGCGAGCGCAGACCGGATCGCGCTCAACACCGTCGCTTCCTGGTACGACGTCTTCGCCTACCGGGCCCTAGTGGCGCTGAGCGAATCGTTCGTCGCCAACCAGCAGGAGCTTCGCGAGGCGGTCGAGGAGAGGGTCCAGCAGGGCGTGTCCGCGCCGGGCGACACGGCCAGGGTCGAAAGCTATCTCGCCTCCGCCCAGACGCGGCTGGCCGGTTTCCGGCGGCAGCTGTCCAATGCGGAGGCGCGCTTCACCGAGCTTGTCGGGACGCCGCCCCCCGCCTTCCTGGAGCGGGCGCCGGTGCCGCAGACCCCGAGGCTCACGCGCGACGCCGCGGCGCTCGCGGCGATGAGCACTCCGGCCGCGCGCTCCGCCCAGGCGATGGCCGATTCCGCCCGCCGCGAGGCCAGGGCCTCGAAGGCGGACCGGATGCCGCAGATCAGCGCCGGGATCGACGCCGGCCGCTACGGCGTCTTCGAAAACGACCGGGACTACGACATCCGCGGCCGAGTCACGCTTCGCCAGCGGCTGTTCGGAGGCACGGAGGCGCGCGTCGCCCAGGCGCAGGCGCGCGCCCGCTCGGCCGACGCCCGCGCCGCCCGGGTCCGCGACGAAGCTTCGCGCGACGCCGCCATCGCCTGGTCCGACGTTCAGGCGCTCGAGGAGCAGTTGCGGGCACTGCAGGCGAGCTACCTCGCCAGCCGCCAGTCGCGCGACGTCCTCATCGAGCGGTTCATCAACTCGCGCGGCAATCTGTTCGACGTCGTCGCCGCCGAGGACGCCTATTTCGAGACCGCGACCGCCTTCATCCGCACCTTGAGCGAGCTCGACGCCGCGCGCTACGTGCTGCTGTCGCGCACCGGCCATCTGCTCGATTCGCTGGGCATCGATCCCGCCCGAGTCGGAGGCCAGGATGAGTAGCGAGAACGAGATCAAGCCGGCCTCGGAGCCCCGTTTCGCGGCGTGGCTGATGGAGCCGATGCGGCGCAACCGCGGCGTCTATACGAAGGTGGCGCTCGCGGCGGTGCTGATCAACATCTTCGGCCTCCTGACATCGCTCTACACGATGACGGTCTACGACCGGGTGGTTCCCAACAACGCGACCTCGTCGCTGGTGGCGCTGTCGATCGGCCTCGCCATCGTCATCGTCTTCGACTTCATCCTGAAGCTGCTCAGGGCCTATTTCGTGGACATCGCCGGGGCCTCGATCGACCGCGAGGTCGGAGAGACCCTGTTCGAACGGCTGCTTCGCCTTCGGCTCGACCTCAAGAAAGGCTCGACCGGATCGCTGACCGGGCTGATGCGCGAGCTCGAGGCGCTTCGCGACTTCTTCGCCTCCGCGACCCTGACGGCCGTCGTCGACCTGCCCTTCATCATCCTGACCCTCGGCGTGATCGCGATCATCGGCGGCTGGGTGGCGCTGGTGCCGGCGATCATGGTGCCGCTCGTGATCCTCGTCGGCGCCCTCACCCAGCCGGCGATGGACCGCCTCTCGGCCAAGGCGATGGGCGAGGGCATGGCCAAGCAGTCGGTGCTGGTCGAGACGATCGGCGGGCTCGAGACGGTGAAGGCCGCGGGCGCCGGGCCGCTCCTCGCCCGCCGCTGGGACAAGGCGATGGAGAACCATTCCGACAGCTCGCTGAGGCAGCGGCTCATCTCCAGCATCGGGGTCACCACGGCGACGTCCGCCGGGACCATCTCCTATGCCGGAGTGGTGATCGTCGGCGTGGGGATGATCGCCACCCAGGACCTGACCATGGGCGGCCTCATCGCCTGCTCGATCCTCGCCGGCCGCGCCGTCGCTCCGCTCGCCCAGATTTCGCAGCTGCTCTCGCGGATGACCCAGACCCGGACCGCCTACCGCCAGCTCAACGAGATGATGAACCTGCCGCCCGAGGGCCCCGAGGGCGAAGGGCTGAAGCTGGCCGGGATGAAGGGCCGGATCGAGTTCCGCAACGTCAGCTTCAAATATCCCGGCGCGGCCGAGAAGACGCTGGAGGGCCTCAATTT
>DASVTA010000348.1:0-3553 GCA_036387815.1 Allosphingosinicella sp. | reverse complement strand
ACGGGAGCGTTCCTAACGCCACGTGAACGCAGATCGCCGGAGAGCCAAGGAACCCGCCCCCGTGCCCGAAGTTTCCTAGCCAGGACACCAGCGGAGGCCGCAATGACCAATCTTCCTCAGGACCGGACTTATTGGAACTCGACGGCCGAGGCTCCGAACTTCCCGCAGCTCTCGGGCTACCTGAACGTGGACGTCGCAATCATCGGCGGCGGAATAGTCGGAATCACCACCGCCCGCCTGCTCAAGGATCAGGACATGACCGTCGCCGTCGTCGAGGCTCGCAAGGTCGGACGCCAGGTGACCGGCAAGTCGACCGCGAAGATGAGCTCCAACCACGGAATCCTCTACCAGACCCTCGAGCAGAAGTTCGACGAAGAGCGCGCCCGCCTCTACGGCGAAGCGCAGGAGACGGCGATCCGCAAGATCCAGCAGCTCGCCTCGATCCACGGCATCGACTGCGACATCGAAGCCAAGTCCGCTTTCACCTATACGCTCGAGGAAAAGCACGTCGAGGAAGTTCGCAAGGAAGTGGAGGTCGCCCGCCGCCTCGGCCTTCCCGCCAGCCTCGTCACCGAGACCGACCTTCCGTTCGACGTCCTCGCCGCCGTCCGCTTCGACAATCAGGCCCAGTTCCACCCGACCAAATATGTCGCCGGCCTCGCCCGCACCATCCCGGGCGAGGGCAGCCATGTCTTCGAGAACAGCCGAGTCATCGACTACGAGCCCACCCAGGTCGTCACCGACTACGGCACCGTTACCGCCCGCTACGTCGTCATGGCGACCCACATCCCATTGGGCCAGATCGGCGGCTATTACGCCCTCGCCTATCCGCATGCCGAAGTCGTCATCGCCGCTCCGATCGGCCGAGCGCCCCAAGGCATGTACGTCAATGTCGAGGAGCCGGGCCGCTCGATCCGCACCCATCGCCACGCGAACGGCAAGCTCTACGGCATCGCCGCCGGCCCGTCGTTCAAGCCGGGGCATCCGGACGAGGAGCGCAAGCACATGGCCGAGCTGGAGGAATGGCTCACCACCAACTTCGACGCGGGCCCGATCGAATATCGCTGGGTCAACGAGGACTATGAAGCGATGGACCAGGCCCCCTTCATCGGCTGGTCCTCGTCGGGCGGAAACGGCTACCTCGTCGCGACCGGCTTTGCCGCCTGGGGGATCAGCAACGGCACCGTGGCAGGGATGATCATCGCCGATCTCGCCGCCGGGCGAGACAATCCCTGGTTTCCGGTGTTCGACGCCACCCGCGTCAAGCCGGTCGCCGGAGGCCCGAAGTTCGCCAAGGAAAACCTCGAGGTCGCGGCCCACCTCGCGGGCGGCTACCTCTCGCGCAAGCCCAAGAGCTTCGACGAGCTCGAGCCGGGCGACGCCGCAATCATGAAGATCGACGGGGACAATATCGCCGCCTTCAAGGACGAGGACGGCAAGGTCCACGCCGTCTCCGCGGTCTGCACCCACATGGGTTGCCTGGTCGGCTGGAACGAGACCGACCGGACCTGGGACTGCCCGTGCCACGGCTCCCGCTTCGAACTCAGCGGCGAAGTCATCCACGGCCCGGCCACCGCTCCGCTGGGGTCGAAGATCACCGGCTAGAAGCCGGCCTGCCTCATTCGCCCCGGGCCGGCCCGCGCTCGCCGATGCCCCACCAGGCGTGGTCGGCGTTGAGGAGGAACGGCACCGGCCTCCCGTACGCGTCCCTTGCAGGCGCGAAGCGGAAGCGCTTTTCGTACAGGCGGCAGGTGACCGCATCGAGGTCCGGATAGCCGCTCGACCGGGTCACCCGGCACTGGCTGAGCCGCCCGTTGGTCCCGATCAGGACCCGGAAATGCACGACCCGCTCAGGCCCGGTCTCCGACCTCGGCCGCGGATAGTCGGACGACCGGATGACGCCGCTCAGATAATGCGGCCCCGTCGCCACTCCGCCGCCGCCGCCGCCGCCGGTGCCGCTGCCATGCTCGCCGCTGCCCGTTCCCGTGCCCGTGCCGCCCCTGCCCGTCCCGGGCCCCGGCACTTCCGCCGCGCCCGCTGCCGGAGCAGTCCCCTGGCCCGCGACCGGCGCAGCGATCACCGGCGGCGGCACTTCCAGCTTCACCTTGGGCACCGGGGCAACGATCGGCGAAGGCGTGTTCTTGAGATTGGCCGGGGCTGCGGCGCCTTCCGGGTCGGGAGTCTTCTTCTTCTCGGTCATCTCGCCCGTGGGGGGCGGCGGCTCGGCCGGCGGCGGCGGGACTTGGCGCTCCACGTCGAACATCTTCAGCTCGTCGCGCACTTCCCGAACCACGTCGAAGCCGAGCCCGGCGATGAAGATATAGCCGAGCAACGCATGGAACGCGGCCACCCCGAGCGCCGACTTAAGACGGTCGCCGTTCCTGCCCGATGCGGAAGATCTCAATCCTGAAGCGAAAGCCACGTCCGACGCCCCTCGGCAAAACATCAGCTGCACCCAGCCTAGCCCACCCAACCTGACTGCCACCTGTCCGGCCCCGGCACCCGCCGCTGGCATCGCCACCGCGCCCGGGCTAATAGGCCGCGACGCCATCTCAGCCGGGAGCCGCCGCCATCAATCGCGACATTATCGAGGCTCTGGCCGAGCCGTCGCTGGTGGTGAAGGGCGGCAGCATCCGTCTTGCCAACGCGGCGGCTCGAGCCGTCCTCGGCAACCGCGTCGAGGGCCAGGACGTGCGCCTCGCAATCCGCCACCCGGCCGCGGTCGAGCGCCTGCTCGGCCCGGCCACCGGAATCTACGACGAGGTCGAGCTGGTCGGCCTCGGCGAGGCGGCCCGGCGCTGGACGATGAACATCGCTCCGATCGGCGACGGCTCCACCCTGGTCCGCCTTCGCGACAAGAGCGAGGCCCATGCCGCCGAGCAGATGCGCGTCGATTTCGTCGCCAATGCAAGCCACGAGCTTCGAACCCCGCTCGCGACCGTGGTCGGCTATGCCGAGACGCTCCGCGAGCAGGGCGCCGAGCTCGATCCCGAGACCCGCGACCGCTTCACCGCCATTGTCCACGACGAGGCGCAGCGAATGCAGCGGCTGGTCGAGGACCTGATCTCGCTCTCCCGGATCGAGGCGGAACGGTTCAGCACCCCGCGCGAGGCGCTCTCCCTCCCCGATCTGGTCGAGCAGGTCGTCGAGGAATATGAGCGCGCCGCCGCCAAACGCGGCTGCGACCTCGATGTTGAGATCGAGCCGGACCTTCCCGAGGGGGCCGGTGACCGGGTCCAGATCCTGCAGCTGATCGAGAATTTGGTCAGCAACGCGCTTCGCTACGGCCGCGATGGCACTCCGGTCTCGATCCGCCTTGCCCGCGACGGAGGGATGGTCCGGATCTCGGTCGCCGACCAGGGCGAGGGCATCGCCTCCGAGCACATCCCCCGGATCACCGAGCGCTTCTACCGCGTCGATCCCAGCCGCAGCCGGGCGCTTGGCGGAACCGGCCTTGGAATGGCGATCGTCAAGCACATCGTCGAGCGCCACCGCGGCCGGCTGATCATCGAAAGCGTCATCGGCAAGGGCACAACCTTCCATGTCCTTCTGC
>DASVTA010000347.1:0-1938 GCA_036387815.1 Allosphingosinicella sp. | reverse complement strand
GAGCTCCTGGAGAACGACGTCCTTCTCGCGCTCCAGATCGGCCTCGACGAAATGGGGGTTCAGGACGAGATCCGTGACCAGCTCGACGCCGAGCGGCACGTGCTCCGCGAGGACGGACGCCATGAAGTTGGTCGCGTCGCGCTCGGTGCTGGCGTTGAGATCGCCGCCGACGTCCTCGATCGCTTCGCTGATCTCCCGCGCCGAGCGGCCACCGGCGCCCTTGAACACCATATGCTCGAAGAGATGGGCGATCCCGTTGAGGCGCGCGGGCTCGTGCCTCGACCCGGCTTCGGCGTACAGGCCGACGGCGGCGGTCTCGAGTGCGGGCATCTCGCGGCTGGCGACCTTGACGCCGTTGGAAAGGACGGTGAGCTTCATGGAAGGGTTCAGTTAGTGGCTCAGGTCCGTGGGGGCAACTTAACCGTCATGCTGAACTTGTTTCAGCATCCAGTGTCGAGACGCCGTGCGGGTGGAGGACTGGACCCTGAAACAAGTTCAAGGTGACGGTGAGGGAGGAGGCGTCGGGCCTCTGCGCTTGCGCAGCGCCAGCAGGTAGATCGCCGCCGCCGCCGCCGCGAAGAAGAACCACTGGAAGGCGTAGGCGAGGCTGTTGTTCGGCGCTTCGGCGACCGGCGCAGCGCTCGCCTGGAGGCCCGGGGCCGGCCGCTCGGCGACGATCATCGGCCGCGGCGGGGGCGAATTTCCGGTCAGCCGCTCGATCAGGCCGCCGGATCGGGGCTCCGGAACGATCCTTCCGGACACCTCGCCCCCGTTCCAGGCGGGCTTGGCCTTCGGATCGGCGGAGACGCCCATGTCGGCGGCAAAGCCGGGGCCTTCGGCGCCGGTGCGGCAATTGGCGATGAAGCGGGTGCCGCCGCGGCCTGATGCGGCCTTGCCGCCGGTCGTCCGCCAGTCCGCCACCTCGAGGCAGAAGGCGGTTGCCCGACGGTAGAGGAGGGACTCGTCGACCACCGCCGCGGGCGGCAGGGCCATGGCCGGAAGCGTCAGATTGCGCTCGTATCGCTTTTGCAGGGCCGCCTTCTCGTCGGCGCGGCGCAGCTGCCAGATGCCGAGCGCGACCATCGTCGCGACCGCCGCTGCGACGAGGATCGTCGGGATGAGCGGGAAGCGCATCAGCGTCTCCGCCGGACGAAGCGGTCGAAGGCCAGAGCGTAGCCGATGGCCACGGCCAGGATCAGGACGAACCATGGCGCCGCACTCATCCAGCCGCCGCCCGGGGCTTCGAGCGCCGCCACGGAGCGGCCGATCAGCCAGGCGATGATCCCGCCCACGGCCAGCAGCGAAAGCAGCCGCGCGGCCATCATCGCGCCGCCCCCTCCCCGGCACGGTGGCGATATTCGAGCGCGAGCAGAAGGCCCTTGGCGAGCCGCAGGGAGCCGACGACCAGGGCCGCCGTCAGCGGCAGCCAAAGGAGGGCGTGGACCCAGAAAGGCGGCTCCGCCGCGAGCTCCAGCCAGACGGCCAGTGCGGTGACCAGTCCTCCGACGATCAGGATCAGGAAGGCGGCCGGCCCGTCGCCGACGTTGAACCCGGCGAAATCGAGGCCGCAGGCGCGGCATTCGGGAGCGAAGCCCGCCAGGCCCTTGTACAGCGTCTTCGCGGAGCAGCGCGGGCAAAGGCCGCGAATGGCGACGGCGGCGGGGTCGGGCTCCTTCATCGGCGTCCTTCGATACGGGCCTTCGCCAAGCTCAGTCCCTGCTCAGGATGAGCGGTTTAGGCACCTGTCGCCGGCCCGCTCATCCTGAGTAGCCGGTGAGCCTGCCGAACCGGCGTATCGAAGGACCAACCGGATAGTCCTCCTACGCGTGATATTCGGCGCCCCAGCCGCCCCAGACGTAGATGCAGATGAACAGGAACAGCCACACCACGTCGACGAAGTGCCAGTACCAGGCGGCGGCTTCGAAGCCGAAATGCTGC
>DASVTA010000346.1:0-2823 GCA_036387815.1 Allosphingosinicella sp. | reverse complement strand
GACCGTCACCGCCTCCATCCTCAGCGGCGCGACCGAAACCGCCTTGGCGCGGTTCACCCGCTCCCTCAGGCCCTCGATGCGCCATTCGTTCATCAGGAAGCCGACGGTGCCGCGGTTCATCCCGAAGATCGGGAGGATCCGCCCGGCGCCGAGCATCTCGTGGAGGGTCTGGAGGAGGAAGCCGTCGCCGCCGAGCGCGATCACCTGCTCGGCCTCTTCGAGCGGGACGAAGCCATAGGCCTGCCGAAGCAGCGCCTCGGCCGCCTGCGCCGCCTCGGCGGGGGAGGCGAGCAGGGCGGTCGGGAGATCCGCATTGGCCGTCATGGCCTGCTTGCTAGCCGCGATAGGGCTCCGGCGCTAGGGGAGGGCGGCGGCGGCAGGGACGGGCGTGCCGTGCGGAAGGCTCGCCGCCCTCCGCCGATCAGCCTTCGGCTTCCCGCTGGAACGCCGCGTCGCCGCCGATCCGGGCGGCGAGCTTTCCGAGCCAGACCAGGACGAGGACTGCAACCACCGTCGCGAGGATGGCGTAGGTGTAGAGGCCGGCGAGATTGTCGCCCAGGCCGAGCATCGCGAGGGTGGCCTTTATCGCCTCGTTCCAGGCCAGCGCGGCGACGAGGCCGAGCGAGGCGGAGGCCAGAGCGATCATGGTCTGAACGAAGGCGCGATGGTTCATCGATAGTCTCCCGGGGAAAAGGCGCAGGCTAGAGCGTCGTGCGTCGATCCTGCAACATCTCGTCATTCCGGACTTGCCCCGGCATCCAGCTTATCCTTCCGCGATGGCCAGGAAGAAGCTGGATCCCGGGTCAAGCCCGGGATGACGACCAAGGTTTTGCGCAGGCCGCTATAGATGAATGGATTTCCTCCCTCAGCTTGCTGGGGGGCGGGCCAGGCGAAGCCTGGTGGAGGGGTATACGGACTCAGAACTTCCCCTCCACCACGACGCTTCGCGTCGCGGTCCCCCTCCCCGAGGCAAGCTCGGGGAGGAATTCGATCGCCAGCTCGTGCAGGCTGTCGGCATCGTAGGCTCGGGCGGCGATCAGCATTCGAGCGGCTAAAATGCCACCACAGGCTGGAGGCGCCGGCGGGCGCTGACCGGCCTCGGGCGTCCTTCAGGCCGGGGCCTTGTCCTTCAGCGCGGCGGCGATCGCCTCGATCAGGCTCTTGCCGTCATAGGGCTTGGGCAGCACCCTGAAATCATGGTCGTTCTTGAGCAGCTCCTCGCTGTATCCCGTCGCGAGGAGCACCGGCAGGCCGGGCATCCTGCTCCGGATGGTCCTGGCGAGCTCCACTCCGCTGGTCCCGGGCATGACGACGTCCGTGAAAACCAGGTCGACCTCTTCCGTTTCGAGCTTTTCGAGAGCCGCGCCGGCATCCTCGGCGGCAACGACCCGGCATCCCAGGTCCATGAGCAATTCGTGGGCGAATTCCCGAACCTGCCGGTTGTCCTCGACCAGCAGGACCCGGCACCCTTGCGGAAGCGCGGCCGCCGCGGCCCGGTGCCCCTCCAGCGGCAGGGCTTCGTCGGTGACGGGAAGAAGGATGGCGATCGTCGTGCCCGCGCCTTCGCGCGAGTGGATCTCCGCCTTGCCTCCCGCCTGGGCGGCGAAGCCGTGGATCTGCGAAAGGCCGAGGCCGGTGCCCTTGCCCACTTCCTTGGTGGTGAAGAAAGGCTCGAAGGCCCGCTCGACCACGCGGGGCGGCATGCCGAGGCCGTCGTCGCTGATCGAGAGCCGAAGGAAGCGCCGCCCGGCTTCCTCGGCGACCCCGGTCGCGATCGTCAGCCGGCCGCCCTTGGGCATGGCGTCGCGCGCGTTGACGGCGGCGTTGAGAACCGCCGCCTCGAGCTGGGTCCGGTCGACGCGCACGAGGCGGCCGGAGGCGTGAAGGTCCAGCGAGACATGGATCCGGCTTCCGAGCGTCCGGCTCAGCACTTCGGCGAAGGCTCCGAGAGCGTCGTCGACGTCGAGCACCTCGGGCTTGATCGCCTGCCGGCGGCCGAAGGCGAGCAGCTGCTGGGTGAGCGTCGTTGCCCGCTTCGCCGTATCGCCGATCGCCTGCAGATATTGGCGCCTTTTGGCTTCGGGGAGGTCCGACCGGCGCAGCAGGACGTCGGCGGAGCCGGAGACGACGGTCATGAGATTGTTGAAATCGTGCGCGATTCCGCCGGTCAGCTCGCCCAGCGCCTGGAGCTTCTGGGCCTGTGCAAGGGCCTCGTGGACCTTCTGCAACTCGGCCGTGCGTTCCTCCACGCGCTGCTCAAGCGTCTCCCTTGCCTGCTGAACGGCCTGGTAGAGGCGGGCATTGTCCACGGCGACGGCGGCCTGGGCGGCGATCCCGACGATCAGCCGCTCGTGGCGTTCGGTGAAGCGGGCGACGGTGGGATGGCCGAAGAACAGGCCGCCCATCACTTCGCCCGAGCGGCTCCTGACCGGGACGGCCAGATAGGAGACCACTGGGAGGTGCCCCCTGGGCATTCCGAAATGGGGTTCGTTCTGGCCGTAGCGCGGGTCTCTGGTGATGTCGTCCGAGCGGATGATGCCCTCGCCCGCGAAGGTGGGATGGAAGACGGCCGTGTTGCGGGGCATTCCGAAATTGAACTGGTCCGGGCGAGCGCCCGACAGCGTGTAGAGCATGTAGCTCTCGCCGCTCGAATTGAAGACGTTGTAGAAGAAGGCTCCGAACTGGGCGCCGGTCAGCTCCACGCCGGCATCGGTGACGGTCTGGACGATGCTTTCCAGGTCGAGCTGGGCGGCGAGCGCGGCGCCCGTCTTGTTGAGCGCCTCGAGGATCCGGGTCTCCTCCCTCAGCGCGTCCTCGGCGGAG
>DASVTA010000345.1:0-10723 GCA_036387815.1 Allosphingosinicella sp. | reverse complement strand
GACCTCGGTGACGGTGACGTCGTCGTCGGCCGGCGCGGTGCCCCCGCGCATCTCGATCTCGCGGTTCTTGAGCGAGGATTGGATGAGGCGGATCGTCGCCGTGCGCGCCTTGTCGCCGCTCTTCATGGCGGTGACGAGGGCGGCCTTGATGTCGTCGCGAATCATGGGTTTGCAGGTCCAGGCGTGGGAAAGGCGCAGACGATAGCGGGGGCGCCCGGCTTTTAACAGATTGACGGTGCCGCCCGGCCCCTCTAGCCGTCACCGCTTAGCGACATCGCCGATTTTCCTCGAGGAGTGCCCGCCCCAATGGCCGACGCCAAGCCTTCGCCCGCGCCTCAAGGGGCCACGGGCGTATTGGTCCTGGCCGACGGCAGCTTCATCTGGGGCAGGGGCTTCGGCGCTGAAGGGGCCGCCGCCGGCGAGGTCTGCTTCAACACCGCGATGACCGGCTATCAGGAGGTGATGACCGATCCCTCCTACGCCTCGCAGATCGTCACCTTCACCTTTCCGCACATCGGCAACGTCGGCGCCAATTACGAGGATCTGGAGGCGGACAATCCATGGGCGCTGGGCTGCGTCGTCCGCCAGGATGTCACCGAGCCGAGCAATTTCCGGGCGGTGCAGACCTTCGATGCGTGGATGAAGGCGAACGGGCGGATCGGCCTCTCCGGGATCGACACCAGGGCGCTGACCCGGAAGATCCGGGAGGAAGGGGCGCCCAACGGAGTGATCGCCCACTCGGCCGACGCGCGTTTCGACCTCGACGCGCTGCTGGCGCAGGCACGCGCCTGGCCGGGGCTGGAGGGGATGGACCTCGCCAAAGAGGTCAGCTGCAAGCAGATGTTCCGCTGGTCCGGCGGCGGCTGGAAGCTCGGCGAGGGCTATTCGGAAGGCGCCGAGGACGAAGCCCGCCCCCACGTCGTCGCCATCGACTATGGTTCGAAGCGCAACATCTTCCGAAACCTCGCCGACGCCGGCGCGCGGGTTACCGTCCTCCCCGCCACCGCCACTTTCGAGGAGGTGATGGCCCATAAGCCCGACGGCCTCTTCCTCTCCAACGGCCCCGGCGACCCCGCCGCCACCGGCGAATATGCCGTCCCCGTGATCCGGCAGCTCCTCGATACCGGCAAGCCCCTCTTCGGCATCTGCCTCGGCCACCAGCTCCTCGGCCTGGCGGTCGGCGCCAGGACCGTGAAGATGCACCAGGGCCACCGCGGCGCCAACCACCCGGTCAAGCGCCTCGCCGACGGCCGCGTCGAGATCACCAGCATGAACCACGGCTTCGCGGTGGAGACGGAGAGCCTGCCGGAGAACGCGCGGGCGACCCACATCTCGCTGTTCGACGGCAGCCTGGCGGGGCTGGAGCTGACCGACCGGCCGGCCTTCAGCGTCCAATATCATCCGGAGGCGAGCCCGGGGCCGCAGGACAGCGTCTATCTGTTCGGCAAGTTCGTAGGGCAACTGCGGCCGTGATCGGTGTCGGCCATCCTTCTCCCTCTCCCCGGCGGGGAGAGGGTCGGGGTGAGGGGGCTCTGAGTCCGAGGACAATTTCTGGCGCCGAACCCCCTCACCCTGCCCTCTCCCCGGGGGGAGAGGGGTCATTCTGGGCGGTTCCTTGCGATCAGGAGTTCGTGGCGGATCGCTTCCAGTACGGCGTAGGTGTCGCCAAGCACGTCGTGATTCCAGAAACGCAGGACACGGTAGCCGTAGGTGTCGATGACCTCCGTTCGTGCGGCGTCGCGCTCGGCATTATGCTGCCCCCCGTCAAGCTCAACCGCGAGCCTCGCGGTCCGGCAGGCGAAGTCGGCGACGTAGCGGTCGATCTGGAACTGGCGGGCGAATTTCGCGCCTTCGAGACGGCGGGCGCGGAGGTGGTGCCAGAGCCGCTCTTCGGCTTCCGTCTGGTTGGCTCGAAGCCTGCGGGCGATAGGAGTCAGTCGCTTCTTTCCCACCGCAGTACCCCCTCACCCAACCCTCTCCCCGCCGGGGAGAGGGCTATTGCAGGCCGAGGCCCCATCACTCCCTCTCCCCTGGGGGGAGAGGGTTGGGGTGAGGGGGCTCGGCACCCTTCGGATACCTTCCGTATTTCGAGCAATTCTCAAGCAAGAGTCAATTGAAACCAATGCCCCGCCGGACCGACATATCCTCCATCCTCATCATCGGAGCGGGCCCGATCGTCATCGGCCAGGCGGCGGAGTTCGATTATTCGGGGACTCAGGCGGCCAAGACGCTGAGGGCGGAGGGGTATCGGATCGTCCTCGTCAATTCGAACCCGGCGACGATCATGACCGATCCGGAGCTGGCCGACGCCACTTATGTGGAGCCGATCACGCCCGAGATGGTGACCAAGATCATCGAGAAGGAGCGGCCCGACGCGGTGCTTCCGACCATGGGCGGCCAGACCGCGCTCAACACGGCGCTGGCGCTGTGGAAGGACGGGACTCTGGAGAAATACGGCGTGCAGATGATCGGCGCCGACGCCGAGGCGATCGAGAAGGCCGAGGACCGGCTGAAGTTCCGCGACGCCATGTCCAAGATCGGACTCGAAAGCCCGCGCTCCGCCATCGCCCATAGCCTCGAGGAGGCGGTCCGGGCACTCGACGTCACCGGGCTTCCGGCGATCATCCGCCCGAGCTTCACGCTCGGCGGCACGGGCGGAGGGATCGCCTACAATCGCGAGGAATTCGTCGAGATCGTCACCGGCGGGCTCGACGCCTCGCCGACCACCGAAGTGCTGATCGAGGAATCGGTGCTCGGCTGGAAGGAATATGAGATGGAGGTGGTGCGCGACAAAAACGACAACGCCATCATCGTCTGCTCGATCGAGAATATCGACCCGATGGGGATTCATACCGGCGACTCGATCACGGTGGCTCCCGCGCTGACGCTCACCGACAAGGAGTATCAGATCATGCGCAACGCGAGCATTGCTTGCCTGCGCGAAATCGGCGTGGAAACAGGCGGTTCGAACGTACAGTTCGCAGTCAATCCGGAGAACGGACGGCTCGTCGTCATCGAGATGAACCCGCGCGTGTCGCGCTCCTCCGCGCTCGCCTCGAAGGCGACGGGCTTCCCGATCGCCAAGGTCGCGGCCAAGCTGGCGGTGGGCTACACGCTCGACGAGATCCAGAACGACATCACCGGAGCGACGCCCGCCAGCTTCGAGCCGACCATCGACTATGTCGTCACCAAGATCCCGCGCTTCGCCTTCGAGAAGTTCAAGGGCTCGGACCCCACGCTGTCGACGGCGATGAAGTCGGTCGGCGAGGCGATGGCGATCGGACGTTCGTTCCACGAAAGCCTGCAGAAGGCCTTGAGAAGCCTGGAAATCGGCCTGATCGGCCTCGACGGCGTCCGGGAGCTTTACGGAGCGCCTCGGATCGAGATCGAGGCGGCTCTGGCGCGGCCGACGCCCGACCGGCTGCTCGTCGCCGCCCAGGCGCTGCGCGAGGGCTTCACCGTCGCCGAGATCCACGCCATCGCCAAATACGACCCCTGGTTCCTCGATCGGCTCAAGGAGATCGTCGAAGCCGAGGAGACGCTGTGCAGCGAGGGCTTGCCGCGCGACGCGTCGGGGATGCGCCGCCTCAAGGCGATGGGCTTTTCCGACCGCCGGCTGGCCGAGCTCGCCCTCAGGTCCGCCAACATTCGCGGCGGCGGGGTGAAGACGCGGGCGCGAAGCCACGGCCTGCTCCACGACGTCACCCGCATGATGATCGGCGCCACCACCGAGGACGAGGTGAGGGCGCTTCGCCACAAGCTGGGGGTACGCCCGGTGTTCAAGCGGATCGACACCTGCGCGGCCGAGTTCGAGGCGAAGACGCCTTACATGTATTCGACCTACGAGGCGCCGAGCTTCGGGGAGGCCCCAAACAGCGCTTATGGGGACGAGAGCAACCCGAGCGACCGGCGCAAGATCGTCATCCTGGGCGGCGGTCCGAACCGGATCGGGCAGGGGATCGAGTTCGACTATTGCTGCTGCCACGCCGCCTACGCCCTCGCCGAGGCCGGGTTCGAGACGATCATGATCAACTGCAACCCGGAGACCGTCTCGACCGACTACGACACGTCTGACCGGCTCTATTTCGAGCCGCTGACGGTCGAGGACGTGCTCGAGATCCTCCATGTCGAGAAGTCGCGCGGCGAGCTGGTCGGGGTCATCGTCCAGTTCGGCGGGCAGACCCCGCTCAAGCTCGCCGCGGCGCTGGAGCGCGAGGGGATCCCCATCCTCGGCACCTCGCCCGACGCCATCGACCTTGCCGAAGACCGCGAGCGATTCGCCGCCCTGGTCGAGAAGCTCGGCCTGAAGCAGCCCGAAAACGGCATCGCCCGAAGCCGCGAGGAGGCGATCGCGGTGGCCGAGCGGATCGGCTATCCGGTGCTGACCCGGCCGAGCTACGTGCTCGGCGGACGGGCGATGGAGATCGTCGACGGACCGGCGCAGCTCGACGACTATATCGTCACCGCCGTTCAGGTCTCGGGCGACAGCCCCGTCCTCATCGACAAATATCTTCGCGACGCCATCGAGGTCGACGTCGACGCGATATGCGACGGCAAGGACGTCGCCATCGCCGGCGTGATGCAGCATATCGAGGAGGCCGGGGTTCATTCAGGCGACAGCGCCTGCTCGCTTCCGCCTTACAGCCTCGAACCCGCGATCGTGGCGGAGATAGAGCGGCAGACCCGGGCGCTCGCCCTCGCGCTCGGAGTCCACGGCCTGATGAACGTCCAGTTCGCGGTGAAGGACGGCGACGTCTATCTGATCGAGGTCAACCCCCGCGCCAGCCGGACCGTGCCGTTCGTCGCCAAGACGCTTGGCACGCCCATCGCCAAGATCGCCGCCCGGGTGATGGCGGGGGAGCCGCTGATGCGCTTCCTGCCGCTTCGCACCGATGTCGCCCATATTGCCGTCAAAGAGGCCGTATTCCCGTTCGCGCGCTTCCCGGGGATCGATCCGGTCCTCTCTCCGGAAATGAAGTCCACCGGCGAAGTGATGGGAATCGATAACGATTTCGCCAAGGCGTTCCTCAAGTCGCAGCTCGGCAGCGGAATCTCGCTCCCGCTCGCTGGGACCTTGTTCGTCTCGGTCAAGGACAGCGACAAGGGCTCGATCACGGCGCCCGTCCGCGCCTTGTGCGAGCTCGGGTTCAAGGTGACCGCGACCGGCGGCACCGCCTCCTGGCTCGCCGCTCAGGGCATCGAGGTGGAGCGGGTGAACAAGGTGGCGCAGGGGCGGCCGCACATCGTCGACCGGATCAAGGACGGCGGGGTCGACATCATCTTCAACACCACGGAGGGCTGGCAGAGCCACAAGGACTCGGCTTCGATCCGCGCCTCGGCCCTCATGGCGAAGGTCCCCTACTTCACGACCGCGGCGTCGAGCGCGGCGGTGGTTCGGGCGATCGCGGTGCTTGGGGAGCACAGCCTTGAAGTGAAGTCGCTGCAGGACTATTATTCAGCCTCCCGAGCGTGATCCTGAACAACCGAACACGCATCAGGGCGCCTTTCCCATCGGAAGGCGCTCTAAAGAGAGTTTTTGACGAAAGGTGAGTGGCGATGGCGACGGTCGACAAGATGCCGATGCTGGCCGAGGGTTATGAGAAGCTTCAAACGGAGGTTCGGCACCTCAAGACGGTGGAACGCCCGTCGGTGATCGAGGCCATCGAGGTCGCTCGCGGCCATGGCGATCTTTCGGAAAATGCCGAATATCACGCCGCCAAGGAGCGCCAGGGCCAGGTCGAGGCGCAGATCGCCGACATCGAGGACCGGCTGAGCCGGGCGATGGTGATCGATCCCAAGACCCTGTCGGGCGACAAGGTCGTCTTCGGAGCCACCGTCCACCTGCTCGACGAGGAAGACAAGCCCGTCACCTACCAGATCGTCGGCCAGACCGAGGCGGACGCTCGCATCGGGCGGATCTCCTACAATTCGCCGCTCGGCCGGGCCCTCATCGGCCGCACCATCGGCGAGGAGGTGGAGGTCACCACCCCGTCCGGCGACCGCTATTATTCGATCGAGAAGGTCGAGTTCATCTAAGGTAAGCCGATGCGCCCCCCCGACGACCTGCGCGCGGCGCCGGTCACCGTTGGAATCGCGATCGTCACCGCCGCGGCCTGGCTCGTCGCCTGGGGCCTCGGCTGGCAGGAGGCCTTCGCGCGCGGCGGCGGCTTCACGGCGGCGCACGTCCAGGCCTCCGCCGGTGCCGGCTATCCGGTGCCGGTGGCGTTGACTCCGCTGACCGCCACGCTCGTCCATTCGGGCTTCGCTCACCTCGCCTTCAACCTGCTCATGCTGCTTTTCTGCGGCCGCTCGGTCGAGCGGGTGCTCGGCGGCCGAGGGATCGTCATCCTCTATCTCGTCGGCGCCTATGCCGCGGCGGCGGCGGAATATCCGCTCCATCCCGATACGCCGGTGCCGATGATCGGTGCGAGCGGCGCGATCTCGGCGGTGCTCGGCGCCTATGCGATGCTGTTCGGGCGCAACAAGGTGAAGGTCGCCCATCCCGGCCTCGCCGCCTTCCTCCATGCCTTGTGGCTCGCCGCGGCCTGGATCGGCCTCCAGCTCCTCATCGGCCTGACCTTCCAGACGAGCGGCCTCAGGATCGCGATCGCGGCCCATATCGGCGGCTTCATCGCCGGCCTCCTCCTGGCGAGGCCGTTGCTTCTGCTCAGATGGCGCGGCGCCTAGCTGGCGCAAGGCCCGCTTCGGGCGTGCGTTCATGGCTGAACCGCCTCGCGAAGTCGGCGACCGCCGCGGCCTGGATCGGACGGCTGATGCCGTAGCCCTGGGCCTCGTCGCAGCCCATCTCCCGAAGCAGGTCGAGCGCGCCCTCTTCCTCCACGCCTTCGGCGACCACGGCCAGGCCGAGCTCGTGCGCCATGGCGATGGTCGAGCGGACGAGGATCAGATCGCGCTGGCCCTCGCTCATCGCGGCGATGAAGCTCCGGTCGATCTTGAGCTCCGTCGCGGGCATCTTCTGGAGGTAGGAGAGCGACGACTGGCCGGTGCCGTAATCGTCGATCGAAATCCCCACGCCGAGCCTGCGCCAGCTCTCCAGCGCGACGACGGCTCCGTCGGGATCGGCCATTGCGGCGGACTCGGTGATCTCGAGCGTCACCCGATCCTCCTCCAGGCCGCTGGCGCGAAGCATCTGCTCCAGCCGGTGGAGGAATTCGTGGTCGTGAAGGAGCGTGGCGGAGATGTTCACCGCGACTCCAAGCGGACTTCCGGCCTCGCCCCACGACTTGGCGTCCGCCAGGGCCTGCGCCATGACGTGGAGCGTGAGATCGGCCGCCCGGCCATGCTGCTCGATCAGCGGGATGAAGGTGTCGGGAGGCAGAGTGCCCCGTTCCGGATGGTCCCAGCGCACCAGCGCCTCCACTCCGACGATCCGCCCGCTGCCGAGGTCGAGCTTGGGCTGATAGGCGTTCCACAGCTCGCCCCGGGCGAGGGCCGAATCGAGCTCTGCGAGAAGGGAGACCCGCCAGTTGGCCCGGTCCGAATCCTCGGCCGTGAACATCTGCCAGCGATTGCCCCGTTCGGCCGCGTGAAGGGCGGCGAGGCCGGCGTTGGCGCATAGCTGCCTCGCCCAAGCGCCGGCGCCCCGGGCAAGGCCGAAATGGGTCCGCACTTCCACGCTTCGACCGGCGGCGAACGGCGCCCGCATCACGGCCTCGATTCCATCGAGTCGCCCGTCCGGCTCCGCTTCGGCGGTTTCGACCCAGGCGAGGCTCGCCTGGTCTATCCGGTAGACGCGCCTCGCCGACGCGGCGAAGGCGAGCCGCTCGGCGAATCGTCCGACGAGATCCGAAGCTCCGTCCGCGCCGAGCGCGGAGAGCAGATCGGCGAACCCCTCGATCCGGGCCACGGCGATGGTCGCGGCGGGCAGGCCGCGGCAGTCGCGCTCGAGCGCGGCGAGGTTGGGCAGGCCCGTGGAGGGGTCGATGAGGTTTCCTTCGCGGCGGCGGGAAGCCGCCCGGCCCGCTCCGCCGAGCGCCGCTGCGACGAGCAGAGCGGCGAGGGCCGGTGCGACCGGGATGTCCAGGCCCGCCCAATTCTCGGCCGCCGCGGGCAGCAGGAGGATCGCGGCGGCGGCGGCCGCGAACGCCGAGGCGAAAGAGAAGGGTCCCTTCAGTCTGAGCGCCGCCGCGGCGACGAGGACCGCGGCGGCGAGCGGCCATCCGCCGCTGGCCGGAACCGGCGGATCGCCCTGAAGCAGAGTCTCCGCCGCCAAGGCCTGGGCGACCACCCCTGGAAGCAGGCCGTGGCGCGGCAAAGCGTAATCGTCTCCGAGCTCTACAGCCGTGGCGCCGATGAGCACCCGTTTGCCCTCGAGGGCGCCGGCCGGAACCCGGCCGGCGACGAGATCGGTCATGCTGTGACGGGGAATGGTCGACGGATCGATGGCTGCATCGATGGGGAACAGCTCTCCTGCGCCGCCAGGGCGCTCGGCCACCATGCTCGCCAGCGAGGGGCGGGGAACGCCGCCCACCTCGACTCCATATGGCATGCTTCGCAACTCGCCGTCGGCGCGGGTGACGACGTTCGCGGCGGCAAGGAAAGAGTCGCTCGCCAGCTGGGGCAGGGGTGCAGCGTCAGCGCCGGACCTGCGCCGGAAGGTCGCCAATATGACGGTTCCGCCGGCCCGCCTGAGGGCCTCGGCGAGCGCCGCATCCTCTTCCGGCTCCGACGGGCTGGAGAAATCGATGTCGAAAGCAATCATCGCCGCCTTGTGCTCCCGGAGGCGGTCGACGGCGGCAGCGTGGATGCTTCGCGGCCAGGGCCAGCGGCTGAAGGCGGCGATGCTCCTGGCGTCGATCTCGACGATGTGGACCTGGCCGCTGGCGGCATGCTCCCGCCACTCGGCGCGCTGGTTCTTCATCGCCTGGTCGAGGCCGTCCCCCGCGTCGCTCAGGAGCAGCAGCAGGCCGAAGGCGCCGGCCATCAGCACGGTGAGCAGGCGCCAACGCTCCCGAAGCCGATCGAGGGAAGACCTCGCCATCGTCAGAACTTGCGCTGGAGGCCGAGCCGCAGGCGGTGACGGTCGGAGCTGAAATAGCCGATCGAGCTGGCGGTGCGGCTGTAGGTGTAGGTGAGCGAGGGGCGAAGGCCCCAGGCGACGGCCTCGCGGGTCGTCAGCCAGCCGCTCGCATAGGCCCGCCAGTCGCGGCGGGGGTCCGGCCCGAGGAGCAGGAAGGGCTCGTCGAACAGGGTCCGGCTGAGCCCGGCCGTGATTCCGCCGGCGAAATCCTCGCCCAGAAAGGCGCTGAGCCCGGCATAGGCGCCGGCGTCGAGGCTGGAGAAGGAGTCGTTGCCCAGCCATTCGCGACGCGCGTAGATTCCGCCCGACGCGGAAAGGCTTGGGGCGAGCACGCTGTCATAGGTCAGATAGACGCTCGCCTGGCTGCCGCCGAAGGCGTCGCCATAGCCGGAATCGAAGATTCGGGCGTCGACGGCGAGGCGCAGGTTGCTTCGCCGGCCGAGCGCATGACGCCAGTTGCCGCGCATCCCGATGCCTTCGAGCGCCTTGACGCCGCCATACCAGCGTTCGAAGGCGATCAGCTGAAGCGCGCCGTCGGGCGCGTTGCCGGCGCCGAATTCCACGCCTGCGGCGACCAGCGCGGAAGCGTCGTCCGATCTGGGGCCTTCATATTCGAGGGCATAGCCTTCGACGTCGACGGCAAGCGCCGCGCCGGCGGCGATCGGCAGCCGGACATTGGCCGCCGCCGAAACTCCGGCGCCGAACCCGGCTTTTTCCCGAAGATTGGGATCGACCGGGACGGGGAGGGGGCCGTCCCCCAGGTCGATCGGGACGGCGCGCAGGTTCGTGCCGTTGGTGACGTTGCTGTCGGCGGTGACGCTCATGTCGACGGACAGGCGCCAGTCGGCCTTGCGTGAGGCCGGCGGCGGCGGCGCGGGCGGAGCGGCGACGGCGGGGCGGATCGCCTCTTCCTGGTGGGCGGGCGGATATTGCTCGCCCGGCTCGACCGGGACCGCGATCGCCTCCGAATCGGCGCCGGCGAGCAGCACCGGCCCGTCGAGCGCCCTGGAGACCACCTCGAGGCGCGGCGAAGCCGCCCCGGCGAGGCACGACCAGGCCGCGATCAGCGACGGCAGCAGGATCCGCCTCATTGCCATCCTTCCCGTCCGTCCCCCGTCTTTTCCGGCTAAGAAGCTGACAGCCTTAGCGGAACGAGGTTGACGAACGGTTAGGGATGGCCGGTCCGATCGCGGCTCAGAGGCAGACCACGATCAGGTTGATCAGCCGGCACGCCGGCGCCGGCGCGGGCGGCGGCGCGGGCGGCGGCTCGACGGGCGGCGCCTGAGGCGCCGGCGCGGGAGCCGGAGCGGGGGGCGGCGCGGACGGCGGCTCCATCGGCGGAAGGGTCTCCAGGGACGGATCCGGCGCGGGAGCGGGAGCCGGAGCCGGCGGCGGCGCGGGAGCGGGCGCCGGCTCGGGGGCCGGAGCCGGAACTGGAGCGGGTGCCGGCAGCGGGACGGGTTCCGGAGCCGGAGGCGTGGCCGGCACGGCGGGGACGGCCGGCTGGCCGGTGCCCGGTGAGGGTCCGGCAGGCACGGCCGGTGTGGCTGGTGTGCCCGGTGTGCCCGGTGTGGCCGGCGTCGCAGGAGACGGTGCCGGTGCGGGAGCCGGCTCCGGAGCCGCCGGCGCCGGGGGCGCCGGCGCGGGCGCGGGCTCTGGCGACGGAGACGGCTGGGGAGCCGG
>DASVTA010000344.1:0-3997 GCA_036387815.1 Allosphingosinicella sp. | reverse complement strand
TAGACTCTACTAACTTGGCTCAGATCGAACGCCAAGCAGATCGCTTCGCAAGTGCTTTCCTCTTGCCCCGCGACGGCTTTAGCCGAGAGATATTCGGAACCTCGCTGGAGTTTTTCAAGACACTGAAGCGTCGGTGGGGTGTCTCAATCGCGGCAATGGCATATCGCTGCAAAACGCTAGGGATTATGTCCGAAAACCAGTTCTCCTACCTCTTTAAGCAGATGAACATTCAAAGGATCCGTAAGGTTGAACCTTACGATAACGCTTTTCCAACTAGCCGTCCCAGCCTTCTAGCCGAGGCAATCAAAATGCTCGTAGAGCACAGGGTATACTCAAGAAGCCAAATTGAGATGGAATTGGGTACGAACATGCGGGATATCGAAAGCCTTTGCGGCGTGCCAAAGGGATATCTCGATGCAAAGATCGTAAGAATGGAGTTTAAGCGCAGGCCCGAAAAGGGGTAAATGATGCGGAAGAGCATCCCCGCTCCGATCCGCCTTGATTTGCTCAAAGGTGCCGAATTTCAACTGCTGCCGAGGTCGTGATACTTCCCTCGCAGCGCGTCCCAAACAAGGCGACGCATAGCCTCCGGCTTCGAAGGCTTCGGCTCCGCTTGGTGAGCGATCCAAGCGTCCAACGCAGTATCTAGGTCAGGGTGCACCCGCACCCCAATCGTCCGCCCCCGCCCCGTGGCCGGTCGGCCCATCTTCTTTTTTTCGCGTTCGGCTATTGCAACGGTCCTAACTTTCGGCTAGCACAATGTCGAGCCGGGCAAAGCTGGTACCCGGCTATGACCACCAACCGCCTTTGTTGGGGAGGCGAAGGATGGCTGCGCGCGACCATAAACCGTCGCGCCGCGCGCTGCTAGGCGCTGCGGTGGCGATTCCGTTCGTCGGTTGTGGCGGGGGCGGGGGCGGGGAAGGGGCTCCTCCACCGCGCTTCGCGCGGTCATGCTCAGGTGCGGACTGCCCCCGGCAGTCCGCAGTCCTTCCGGGGGAAGGGCGGTCTGAGCATTCCCCTGCGAATGCAGGGGAGGATTTGGGGTGGCGCGAAGCGCTCTCGGCTTTTCGGGAGGCGGAGGCGGCGTTGCAGGCTTTCCTCGATCGGACCGCGGGGGCGCCGGACGAAGAGCAGGACGCGGTGGAGGCGGAGATGGACGAGCGGCTCGATGCGCTGAGTCCCGCCTTGCTCGGGCTGCTTGGGGCGCCGGCGCCGGATTTGGAGGCGCTCGCCGTCAAGATCGAGACGATCGTCGCTCATGAGGGCTGGTCGGCCGCCGGGGGCGAGGCTTGCCTGGCGGAGCTGGCGCGGGAGGCCCGGCGGCTGGCGGGGTGAGGTGCGGGAGAGCGCGGGCCGGGAGGCGTCGCCGCCGCGACCGGCCTCGTCGCCCCGTGTTCATGGCTTCCGGATCAAGTCCGGGATGACGGCTTGGTTCGTTCCGGACCTAGTTGACGGATTAATGTAGGAAATTTCCTGTTCTACTCGCGGTGTGCGGGAGGTGGGAAATGGAGATGATTCGAATCGCCCCTTCGTCGGGGCTCAGGACAGGCCTCGAAGGGGGTCAGGTTCTTCGACAGGCTCAGGACGAGCGTACATCCGGCGAGGAGGCGTGCGCACTCGCGCCGGGGCGGCGGGACCGGGTTTGGTCGGCGGCGCTGGGGGAGCGGTTCCTGGCGCTGGTCCGGGAGACGGGGAACGCCCGGGCTTCGGCTCGGGCGTTGGGGCATCCGGATCTGTTCGCGAACCGGATGAAGCGGCGGCCGGACTTCGCCCGGGCGGTGCGGGCGGCGGCGGCGGAGGCGGACGCGCGGTTCGCGGGGGCGGAGCGGGCGTTCCTGTTTCCGTTCGGGATCAAGGGGAAGCTTCCGGACGATCCGGAATCCCTGGGCGGCTATCTTCGGCCGGGGCGAAAGCCGGGGGTGGAGCCGGAGCCGGTGCTTCGGCGCAATTCGAAGGGGCGGATGCAGGTGACGATGACCCGGGAGGGGCATTGGACCTCGCGCATCGAGTGCCTGTTCCTCGCGCGGCTGGCGGCGACGGGGAATTTCGACGCCTGCGCGCTGTCCGTCGGGTTCCAGCCGGCGAGCGTCAAGGAACGGGTCAAGGCCTGGCCGGGCTTCGCGCGCGACTGCGAGGCGGCGCTGGCGGAGGCGGACGTCAACCTCACCTACAAGCTGACGGCCCACGCCCACGCGCTGATGCGGCGGCCCGGCGAGGCGGAGGCGGCCGGGATCGAGGAAGAGGAGGCGCCCTTCGACCCGGCGATGGCGATGAAGATCCTCTCCCATATCGACGCCCGCAAGTACGGGCGGTCGGGCAAGGGACGGCGCAAGGGGCCGCCGGAGCGGACCTTCGCCCAGGCCTGCGACAGCATCCTCGCCAAGATCGAGGCGATCGAGCGGCACGAGAAGGCGATGAGGGAGAAGGCGCAGGAGGGGGACGGCGCCGGGGGCTCCGGCGCCAACTCTCCGGGAGGTCCCGGCTTGCGCCGGGATGACGGGGGGTGAGCGAACAGGGCAGGGGGCTGGTGGAGCGGCTTCGCGCGCTGGCGCCGGAGGAGCGGCGGACGGCGCTGGAGGCGGCGGGCGAGGAATATGTCAAGGCGCTGGACCAGGAATGGCCGGTGTGGGCGCACCGGGGCCAGCTGCCGGACGGCGAGGACTGGACGGTGTGGGTGATGCTGACCGGGCGCGGCTTCGGCAAGACGAGGGCGGGGGCGGAATGGGTGAGCGAGAAGGCGCGGCGCCTGGGCGAGGCGCGGATCGCCCTGGTCGCGGCCAACCCCAGGGAGGCGCGGCGGGTGATGGTGGAGGGGCGAAGCGGGCTTCTCGCCGTCGCCCGGGAGGGGGACGAGCGGCGGCTGATCCGGTGGGAGCCGGGGCTCGGCCGGATAAGGTTCGCGAGCGGTGCGGAGGCGTTCGTCTATTCGGGCGCGGACGGCGACAGCCTGCGCGGGAGCGAGCATCATTACGCCTGGTGCGACGAGCTCGCCAAATGGCGGCAGGCGAAGGATGCCTGGGACAATCTCATGCTGACGATGCGGGCGGGGACGAGGCCGCAGGTGCTGGTGACGACCACCCCGCGGCCGGGGGAGGCGCTGCGGGCGGTGCTTCGCTCGCCCGGGCTGGCGCTGACCCGTGGGACGAGCTTCGACAATCCGCACAACGCCGGCGCCTTCCTGCGCTGGGCGGACGAGGTCCACCGAGGGACCAGGCTCGGGCGGCAGGAGCTGCTCGGCGAGCTGCTCGAGGACGTTCCGGGGGCCTTGTGGCCGCCGGCGCTTATCGAGGGCTCGAGGGCGGCGGGCGGGGCGCCGCGCGAGAGCTTCGGGAGGGTGGTGGTGGGGGTGGACCCGCCGGCGAGCGCGGACGGGGACGAATGCGGGATCGTCGTGTGCGGGCTCGGCCGGGACGGGATCGCCCGGGTTCTCGCCGACCACAGTGCCGGCGGGCTCTCGCCCGAGCAATGGGCGCGCAAGGTGGCGGCGGCGGCGGAGACCTGGGCGGCGGACCGGGTGATCGCGGAAGGGAACCAGGGCGGCGAGATGGTCGAGGCGGTGCTTCGCGGGGCGGGGCTCCGGCTCGGCGTGAAGAGGGTCCATGCGACGGTCGGCAAGGTCAGGCGGGCGGAGCCGGTCGCGGCCTGCTTCGAGCGCGGCGAGGCGAAGCTTGGCGGGCATTTCCCCGAGCTCGAGAAGCAGCTGGCCGGGCTCGTGCTGGGCGGCGACTACCAGGGGCCGGGCCGGAGCCCCGACCGCGCCGACGCGATGATCTGGGCGATGAGCGAGCTGCTGCTCGGGCCGGAGCGGGCGGAGCCGCGGATCAGAAGGCTGTGAGCGTGCCGGGCGGCGAGGCGCCTCAGGCCGCGTAGCTTTCGAGATAGCCGCAGCGGCGGCAGCGCCAGGTGGCGATCTTGAGCCGGGTCTTCTTGCGCAGCTTGAGGCCGGTCCAGATGCTCCTTTCCGGCTCGCCTTCGACCCAGTCGCCGACCGTATAGG
>DASVTA010000343.1:0-3391 GCA_036387815.1 Allosphingosinicella sp. | reverse complement strand
AGCTCTTTCCGAGCAGCTTGCTGCTCGTTGAGCTGGGTGAGTGGCTCCCCGGGACTCTATCGCATTCATTGCCTAACCCCTTGTAATTATTGTCTGTGTTTTCTCGGCTGCCGGCTTAGTGCCCCCACGGGTGCCCCCCGGGGATATTTGAGGCCCTATTTTTCTGCTGCTTCGACCAGGGCACTTCGCCAATCGGCGCCGCGAGTCTTCCACGCCGCCAGCCACGACGCCGGCCAGCGCTTGCATTGCGGGCCGTAGTCGATCGGCGGGGGGAAGGTGCCGTCCTTCACACGGCGCCCGATCGTGGCCCGGCTGAGCCGGACCTCGGCCTCGATGTCGGCGCGCCTGAGGAGGCGATCGGTGGCCGGGAAATTGAAGGCCGGCCGGGAGGGTGGAACGGACATTACAGGTTCCTCGTCGGTGTTGTCAGTGGAGGGAGGGGGGCCGAACAGCTCGACGGCCAAGGCGGCGCCGGCTTCGGTGAGAACAGGACTCTGGACCTCGGCGCCGTTCAGGACGTGCGGCCGTATGACTATCAAGCTCCGGACCAGGAAGCTTCGCGCCGTGCGGCCGTCGAGCGCCCAGGGCCAGCCACGCTGCAGGAGGCTGAGGGCGGCGCGCTGATCGGCGTTGAGGGGGCGCCGCTTCACAGCCCCGCCCTCAGCGCCTGGGCCCGCAGCTTCGCCCGCTCCGGCCGGGGAAGGCCAGCCCAGATCTTCGCCGCCTCGGCTTCGCCGGCGCCGGTGAGGACCGAAACCTCCACCTGGTGAAAGCGGCCCTTGTGCCGGCGCCGGACCGGGCGGCCGGCGACTAGCCCTCGCTCGCGGAGGCTTCGTTCGGCCACCAAGTCAGCGACGTCGTTCCAGCGTTGGTAGAGCGCAACGAGGAGCAGGAACTCGCCGGCGCTGAACGGGCGAGGGGCCGCGTCGGCCGTATGACGAACCTCGGCCATCAGAGCGGAAGATCCATTTGGTTGCGCGTTCGGCGCGGCTTCGGCGGGGCAAGGGGGCCGTGCTTTCGGAGCCAGATCTGGGCGGCCGCGTCGGCCGCCTCCCAAGCCTTGCCGGCATGGCCGTTCGCGCGGGCCTCGAACGTCCCCGCCCGCTCGATCGAGCCGCGCAGATCAGGCGAGAGCTTGAACCAGTGCTGGATGCAGCCCCAGAAGGCTCTCGTGGCGATCTTGTCGCACCCGGGGAAACGGCAGGGAGCGTTGCCGTAGGGCCGCCGATCGCGAAGCTGGAGATCGTCCGTCACACGGCGTCCTCCGCCGCGGTCCAAGGCAGGCGCGCGCTCATCGACGGCCAGCCGCGATGATGAAAAAGAGGGCGCAGATTGCGCCCGCGGCAAACGCGAGGACTAGCCACGGCCAAGTGAAACCGTCGCACATCAGGACGCCTCCCCCATGACGGCCACGGTGAGGCGCACCCGCTTTTTCTGCTCCTCGAGCAAACCGTTTGAGCGGATTCGGCCGAGGTAGGTTTTGAAGGTGCCGCCGTCGGCCGCCATGCCGAGGTCCGCGGCCAGGCCTTCCTTGGTGACGAAATGCGGCCAGCGCTTCGCCAGCATGTCGACCATCTTTCGGGCCCCCGGAATGCGCTCGCCCCAAAATCGGGCAAGGTCCGGCCCTGGCGGAGGCAGCGGCTGCGGCTCAACACCCGCGGCGGCCAAGCCGGCCTCGGTAGCGTGGAAGAGGCCGTCACGCTGCTCGACA
Source organism: Allosphingosinicella sp. (assembly GCA_036387815.1). GTDB lineage: Bacteria > Pseudomonadota > Alphaproteobacteria > Sphingomonadales > Sphingomonadaceae > Allosphingosinicella. Next base: position 1,680 of record DASVTA010000343.1, on the reverse strand, counting down.
TAGCCTGCGCGCAGGAGCGCGCCCCTGTACGTCTTCCACGTGCCGCCCGTCTTGGCGAAGCCGGCGATCGTCGCCCACTGCGCCTGCGTCACGCCGGCGGGGTAGATGCCGGCCAAGGGCTCCAGCGCCTTGCGTCCGCGGGCGAGGCTGACGTCATCGGTCGCGGCCGTGCGTTGCGGCGGCGGGGCAGAGGCAATGGGGGAGGCGCGTTCCTGGCGTTTACCCGTCGCCCGCGCCTCCCCCCCGCCGGACCGGGGCAATGGGGGGGGAGGGGCTTCCCAATTGCTCGCGCCGCCGGCGTGTTCGATGCTCCTGCGAATTTCCTCCATCACCTCGGGCGGAGGATCGCCGATCACGAGAGTCGGCAGTGGGCCGTCGTCGGCGAGGATCTGGCCGATCGCGTCCAGCTTCAGCTTGGCCTGGTCGAGCTCGGCCGATGCGGCGCGCAGCTGCTCGACCTCGACCTTCAGCCGGCGATTTTCCGCCGCGAGCGCCGGGTCGGCGCCGGCGACGATCGGCGCGTCGGCCGGCGCGGCCGTCAGCCCTTCGAGAATCGCCCGCAAGGCTTCCGGCGCCGGGGGCGTCGGGATGCGGGCTTGGCCCGAATGAACGACCGTTGTCTCGGCGTCAGAGACGCGGAAAAAGATCGGCTCCGTCGCGATCGCGGGCCCGATCCCCCAGAACTGGCGCGGCTCGAGACCGCGCAGCCGCTCCCGGCCTTCCTTGGCGGTGAAGCCGAGCTGTTCCGCCATGGCGTTCCGGTCGAGCGTCTGTCCGACTCGGCCAAGCAGCCAGTTATTCACCATGCCGCGGATCTCCGGAGCGATGGCGTCGGCCAATCGAAGGCTGGCGAGGACGGCCGTGAAGCCACGCTTGCGGCCGCGGTTCACGAGATCAGTTACGGCCGGCAGGGCAGGCGTCGGCATCTTCGGCGAGACGAACCGCTGCGCCTCGTCGATCACGACGAGGACCGGATGCCATAGCTCCTTCGGGGCCGCCATCAGGCCAGCTAGGAGCGCGGCCGCGACGTCGGGCGCATCGGCGCCGTACTCGTTCAGCTGCAGGATGAGCGAGAAGCCGTGGCGAAGCGCTTCCTGGGCGAGCGGGCCGGCGCTGGCTTCCGACAAGGCCACGTCGGCGCCGTCGCCGCCGGCGATGACATAATCGCCCCGCTGGCGCAGCGTGTAGAATTCGTCCTCCGGATCGAAGAGGATCCGTTGAATGCGGTCGCCTGTCACCTCGCAGAGGCGCCGGATGAGGCCGGACTTTCCGCCTCCGCTGTTGGCGATGACGCAGGCATGGGAGCCAATCAGCTGGTCGACGTCGACCGCCAAAGGCCCCCCGGCCTCGGTGACGCCGAGGATGGGCAGGCTGTCGGCGGGGGAGGGCGCGCGCATCTAGGCGGCGCCTTGGCGATGAAAGCGGCTGCAAATACCGACGCGGCTTCGGGCTCCCGGCTCGATCGCGGGACGTGGGGGCGGAGGGGACTGGATCACTCGATAGGCCTCCCGTCGCGGAACACGACGAAGCCGGCATCGGTCATGACGCCGCCGTCGCTCTGGATTTGCAGGGGCTCGCCCCTGGGGGTGAAGCCGCGGACGGTCGACGGGCCGGCGGATATACCGCCGGACCCGTCGGCCTCCGCCTGCGGGTAGGCTCTGCCCCGCGTCAGGCGGCAAT
>DASVTA010000342.1:0-5351 GCA_036387815.1 Allosphingosinicella sp. | reverse complement strand
CGGCGGCAGCGTCCGGTTCGATTCCCTCGAGGTACTAGCGATCGGCAGCGGGGGCGCCGCGACCGGCAGCGGCACGAACGGCGGAAGCGGCGTGGGCGGGCTGGCGGAGATCAACGTCACAAGCGGGACACTCGCCGCCCGCGATTCGCTGCTGCAGGCCTTCGGCGTTGCCGGCGCCGGCCCGAACGCCAGCGGCACCGGCGGCAACGTCGTCGCTCTCGGTCCCGCAGCGAGCATGACGGGAGACCGGCTGCTCGCCCAGGCCGGGGTCGATGCCACCCTCGGCGGCCTTCGAATGAACCAACTGGCGGGCTCGACCGCGCAGCGGAGGATCGCGATCGCCGGCCCGGTCGAGGCTCAGACCGTCTCCCTCGCCTCGCGCGACATCGACATCGGTCCGGGCGGCGCCGTCGCCGCCGCCGGCACCGCCGCCTTCCTCGCCCTTCCCACGGCGGTCCGGACCCAGGTCGGCGGAACCGCGGCGGGCCCGGGCTACACGCTCGACCGCAACGAGCTGGGTCGAGTCACCGCCGGCCGGATAAGCGTGAACGTGCCGGCGCCGGATGCCGGTATCGGCCCTGCCCCAGAGGTCGTCGTGGACAGCCTGACCCTTGCGGCCAGCGCCCAGCCCGAGCCTTTCACTTTCGAGATCGCCACTCCCGGCACGATCCGGGTCGTGGGCGACGTGCTGATGAGCGGCGCCGGCATAGCCGACCGGCTGGAATTCACGGCCGGCCGGCGCTTCGAGGTGATCACGCCCGGCGGCAGCCTTCGGGCGCTGGATTCGACCGGAAATCCTTCCGGATCGCTCGTCGTCGCCTCGAGCAACGTCGTCATTGCCGATTCCGCCCTTGCCGCCCGGCTCGCCGCCGATCCGAACTTCGCCGGGCGCAACCTCGCCCTTCTCCTCAATCCCGCTCCCGCCATGCCGCGCGGCTTCGTCGAGGCCGGCGGCATCCACTTCATCCTCGACCAGCCGAAGGGCGCCGGACCCCCGGCCACCCTGTTCGTGCAGAACAGCGGCGCCCATTTCGCGGACCTCGCGGGCGTCACCGTCGGCGCCGGCGGGCTCAGGATCTCGCCGGTCGGGCTGGCGACGGTTCAGGGTTTCGGGCGGCGCCTCAACGCCGATGGAAGCTTCACCACCGGCGAAGCCTTTTTCCGGCTCGCCGCCTTCGACCGATCCGGCGGCGCCTTCACCGACGAATCCGAGTTCAACCTGTGCAAAATCAACAACGGCCTGTGCCCGCCAAGGCTGCCCGGAGCGGGCCGGCCCGCCTTGAGCCGGGTGGCGCTCGGGCCACTCCTTCCGCCCGAGGCCGAGCCGCGCGACGGACTCATCGAGTCGACCGCCCTGACCGACGTCCCGCTGATCGACGAGCCTGTGACCAGCGGCGGCGATCCCAGTCTGTGGGATGAAGATGAGGAGGAGGAGGAGGAATGAGGCTCCTTGCCCTCTGCGCCTTGATCGCCGGCGCGGCGCTCGCCGATGCCGCCGAGCCGCCGATCGGCCTGCGCGACAGCTTCCGCCTCGGCTCGGGCGGAAGCGCCGTCTGCACGGCCGAGTCCAGCTCACGCGATCCGGCGCTGAAGGACATGTTCGACCGCGCCTACGCCATCGTCTGCCGCGACGCGGCGGCGCCGGTCGGGCGGCTCTATGCCTTGCGCGTCCGGCGCGGCGATTCGGGAACGCGGCTGGCCACGCTCCACCGCGGCAAGGCGCAGTGCGCGCCCCTGCCACGGACGGACGTGGACGATCTTCGTCAGGTCGCGCTGCTCAGATGCACGCGTCCGGACGGCCTTGCCGAGCATGTCTACAGCTGGAGGCGCGGCGACAGGCTCTACGTCGCGGAGGGCCTCGCCGCCTATGACGGCGCGCTTCGCCTCGGCCTCAGGACCCTGGCCGCCGATCGGCCGGTGCCGGGCAATGTCGACGTCGCGGTGACCGAAGCCGGTGATCCGGCCGCCTTCGCCCGTGCACAGGCCGGAGCACTGGATCCGGCGCGGGCGCGGGACGAAGCCTATCGCCGGAACAATTCCGGCGCTTTTGCGGAAGCCGCCGAATTTTTCGAGGTGCTGGGCGCGGCCGAAGGCGCCGGGAAAGGGCGCGCCGAGGCTATCGTCAACGATGCCGTCCAGCAGTCGAACCTCGGCTATTATGGCGAGGCCGACGCTCTGTTCGACAGGGCCGCGGAAGCGGGCGCGGGCGACATGGTGGTGGCGCGGATGCTTCGAAACTACCGGGCCATCGACCTGCTCAACCGCGGCAGCATCGGGGATGCGCTGGGCGAGCTCGACAAGCCGCTGCCGGCTTCCGCCGCGTTGCCGGCGCCCGATGCGGCAAGTGCGATCGACGGCCGAACCGCGGCCCGGGTAAACGCCGAAGCTCCGGCCCTGCGCCAGCTCGGCGGGCCCGGGGGAGCCCTTCTCCCGGAGGAAAGGGCACAGGTCCTCGACGCCCAGGCGCTTCACCTGCGCGGTATCCTGCTTCGACTGGGCGGCCGCCCGGAACCGGCGTCGGCGGCGCTGCGCGAGGCTCTTGCCCGGCTGGACTCGGTTCGCGGCGGCCGGGTGGTCTCGACGAACTGGCTTCGCGCCCAGATTTACGGCGAGCTCGCCACTCTCGCCGAAGCGCGGGCCGACGCATCCGGGGCGCTGCGCCGGCACGAAGCGGCGATCGCCTTGCTCGGATCCTTCTATCCCGGGTCGGCCGCCTTGCTCAGCGCCCAGACCCGGCTGGCGGCCTTTCACGCGCGAAGCGGCCGCACCGCCGAGGCGCGAGCGCTCTACAAGCGGGTGGTCGACGCCAATTCGGAGGGGAGCCCCTCGCCCACCCTTCACCGCACGCTCGCGCCCTATTTCGCACTGCTCGAGCGCGAGGGGCACGACCGGCAAGCGGTCGCGGAGATGTTCAAGGCGAGCCAGCTCCTCGTCCGGCCGGGCGTGGCGCAGACCCAGGCGGTGCTGGCGCGCGAGCTTTCCGGCGGAAGCGACGAGGCGTCGCGGCTGTTCCGCCAGTCGGTGAACCTTGGCCGGTCGATCGAACGGCTTCGAGCCGAGGCCGGCAGGCTCGCCGCCTCGCCCTCGCCCGACGCCGCCCGTCTCGCCCAATCGCGCGCCGAGCTTGCCCGGCTCGAGCAGGCGCAGGTGGCGACGCAGGCCAGGCTGGGGGATTTTCCGCGCTACCGGGTGCTTTCGGGCGGGCTGATGGAGCTGGCCGAGCTGCAGCAGGCGCTGAGGCCGGGCGAGGGCTATTACAAGATGATCGTCGTCGGCGGCCACGCCTACGGGCTGCTCGCGACGCCAACCGCCGCGCGCGCCTGGAAGATCGGCGCGAGCCCGGCGGAGCTGGAGCGGGAGGTCGATTCGATCCGTGCGACCATCGCCCTCGAGGAGGAGGGCCGGATCCTCACTTATCCCTTCGACCTGGAGCGGGCTCACGGCCTCTACCTCCAGCTGTTCGGTCCCGGCGCGGAGGCGATACGGTCTCTCCAGCATCTCATCTTCGAGCCGGATGGGGCCATGCTTCGGCTTCCGCCAAACCTGCTCGTGACCGACCGTCCCGGGATCGACGCCTATCTCGCAAAGGCGCGCAGGGCCGGCGACGACGGATTCGATTTCACCTCGGTGCGATGGCTCGGCCGGGACCGGGACATAAGCACCGCCGTCTCGGCTCGTGCTTTCCGCGACGTCCGCCGTTCCGCCGCCTCCCGCGCGAGCCGGGAATATCTCGGCTTCGGAGAGAATGCGCCGCCGCAGCGGGCGGCGCTCGAGCGGGCGGCGGTCGGAAGCCTTCTCGGCGAGACCCCCGGCTGCGCCTGGCCGCTCGCTCAATGGGCGAAGCCGATCTCCGCCGCGGAGCTGCGCGCGGCTCGCAAGGCGGTTGGGCCGGGCGGCGCGGAAATCGTCACCGGGGCGCGGTTCAGCGACAGCGCGATCAAGGCGCGGGACGATCTTTCCCAATATCGCATCCTTCATTTCGCCACGCACGGGCTGGTCACCGCGCCGCGTCCCGAATGCCCGGCGCGGCCGGCGCTGATGACGTCCTTCGCGGGCGGCGATTCCGACGGCCTGCTCAGCTTCGCCGAGATTTACGATCTTCGCCTAGACGCGGACCTCGTCATCCTCTCGGCCTGCGATACCGCCGGCAAGGCGAGCCTCGCCGCCACTCGCGAGGCGGGCCTGCGCGGCGGCGGCGACTTCGCCCTGGACGGCCTCGTGCGCGCCTTCGTCGGCGCCGGCGGCCGCTCGGTCGTCGCCAGCCACTGGCCGGTGCCCGACGATTACGATTCGACCGGCAGGCTCATCTCAGGCCTTTTCGCCGCTCCGCCAGGAACCGCGACGGCGACGGCCCTGCGCCGGGCGCAGGTCTCGCTCATGGCGGCGCCCGCCACCTCCCATCCTTATTACTGGGCCGGATTCGCCATCGTCGGCGACGGCGCGGCGCCGGTGTTGCCGAAGCGCTAGCAACCTAAGACGTGGCAACCGGGACACACGGGAGTTCCCTTACGCCTCCGGAACAAATGCAAGCTTTTCCAGTTGAACGTTTTTCAGCGTAAGGGACCGGGTCAAACCTCGGGAGCGGCGGGCGAGTTGAAGAAGGCCGGCATTTTGATGGGAGCGGTCGCTGCCGGCGCTTTGGCGCTGGGCACGGCCGCGTCCGCACAATCCGTTCCGGCCTCCGATCAGCCGCAGGTCCCGCCCGCCGGCGAGCCGATCGTCACCGACAGCCAGTTCGAGGGGGAGCTGCCCGCGCTTTACCCGGAGCTCGGCAGGCCGCTCGAGGCCCTCGAAGACTTCACCGGCCCGCCCGCCGCGGCCACGCCCGAAGGAGAGCTGATCCCGGACGCTGCGGTCCCCGACCCCGAGCTCGAGCGGCCGCTCACTCCGATCGGCGAATTCGACGTCGCCACTCCTCCACCCGCCCAGGGCGATTCGGACGAGGACGAGGGCAAGGTCGAGCCGGTCCGCTACACGCTCGTCATCGAGGGGCTGGAGGAGATCGGGCTGGAGGACCGCTTCCGCGAGCTCTCCGCGCTGGAGGATGCGGACGGGGAGGCGACGAACGGCGCCCAGATCAGCGCGCGGGCCAAGGAGGACGAGTTGCTCGCCGTGCGTCTGCTCCGCTCCGAAGGCTATTACGACGCGACGGCCTCGTCCGCGATCGAGCAGCTGCCCGAACAGGGCCGGATGCGGGTGGTGGTGAGCACCGTTCCGGGGCCGCGCTACCTGCTCGGCCAGATCGCGATCGACGGGCCGCAGACCGAGCCGGCGAACCTCGCCCGGGAGGCTCTGCCGCTCAAGCCGGACGATCCCATCGTCGCCATCAACGTCGAGGCGGCCGAGGCCAA
>DASVTA010000341.1:0-3285 GCA_036387815.1 Allosphingosinicella sp. | reverse complement strand
CGGCTTCGGCTGGGCGCCGCGTGCCGCCGAGCTGGTCGAGCCGGTCGGGCAGATCTGGCTTCGCGGGCTGCAGATGACGATCGTGCCGCTGGTGGTGGCGCTGCTCGTCACCGGAATCGCCGAAAGCGCCGCGGCGGCGCGCGGCAGCCGGGTCGCCGGCCGCTCCTTCGTGCTGATGGTCGTCATCCTCTGGCTCTCCGCCATCTTCGCGGCCTTCTTCGTGCCGCTGATGCTGAACCTGTTCCCGATGGGCGCCGAGGCGGCGGGGGCGCTGAGCTCGGCCCTCACCACGGCCAAGCCTGTCGACACCGTCCCCGGCTTCGGCGATTTCCTGCGGTCGATCGTCCCGTCCAACCCGGTGGCGGCCGCGGCCTCCGACCAGATCCTGCCGCTCGTCGTCTTCGCGACCGTCTTCGCTTTCGCACTGACCCGGATCCCCGCCGACGGGCGCGCCAGGGTGGTGGATCTCTTCAGGGCGATCGCCGAGACGATGATCGTCATCGTCAACTGGCTGCTCTGGCTCGGGCCGATCGGCGTCTTCGCCCTGGCCTATGTCGTCGGCGTCCGCGCGGGCGACGACGCCTTCGCCGCCTTGCTCCACTATATCGCGATCGTCTCCTCGGTCGGGATCGTCATCCTGGCGCTTGCCTATCCGCTGGCGATCCTGGGCGGGCGCCTCCCGCTGCGCCGCTTCGCCCGCGACGTGGCGCCGGCCCAGGCGGTGGGCTTCAGCACCCAGTCGTCGCTGGCCAGTCTGCCCGCCATGCTCAAATCTTCGGAGCGCCTGGGAGTCCCGGTCGCCGCCTCGGGAGTCACCCTGCCCCTGGCTGTCGCCTTGTTCCGGGCGACGGGGCCGGGAATGAACATGGCCGTCGTCCTCTACATCGCCCACTGGTACGGAATGGCGCTCAGCCCGGCGCAGATCGCCATGGGCGTGGTCGTCGCGGCCATCACGACGTTCAGCGCCATCAGCCTTCCGGGCCAGGTGAGCTTCGTCACCAACACGGCGCCCATCGCTCTCGCCATGGGCGTGCCGCTCGAGCCGCTCGCCCTGCTGATTGCCGTGGAGACGGTGCCTGATCTCTTCCGTACCGTCGGCAATGTGACGATGGACGTCGCCGTCACCGCCACCGTCGCCCGCCGAAGCGGCTTCGACGAGGGGGAGATGAGCGAGGAGGATGTACTGCTCCAGGAGGGCGAGCCAAAAACCGCGGTCTGAGCAACCGAAACGGGAGGCGGGGGTTGTCGGGCCTGTGACCGATCCCACCGTCCCTCCGCCGCAGCCCGGCAGCCTCAACCGCGCCCTCGAGCGCAACATCGCCGCCCTGGAGCGCCGCCGCCGCGACGATGCCGAGCGGGCGTCGCTCGAGGAACGGGTCGCGGAGGCCATCACCCGCTTCACCGGCTCGATGCTGTTCGTCTACGTCAACCTCGTCATCGTCGCCCTGTGGGTCTCGATCAACCTCGGCTGGATCCCCGGCCTGCCCCGCTTCGATCCCGAGTTCATCATCCTCGCCATGGTGGCCTCGGTCGCCGCCATCTTCCTTTCCACCTTCGTCCTCATCGCCCAGAACCGGATGGCCAAGGCGGCGGACCGCCGCGCCGAGCTCGACCTGCAGATCAGCCTCCTTTCCGAGCATGAGGTGACCCGGATCGTCGCTTTGGTTTCCGCGATCGCCGAAAAGCTCGGCGTATCGCACGAGGAGGATGTGGAGGAGCTGAAGCGCGACGTCGCCCCCGAAGCGGTGCTCGACGCGATCGATTCCACCGAGCGCAAGCCGAGCGGCGAGCTGGACGAGGGCCGCTGACGATTATCCGGCTAGCCCCATCAGCGCTTCCGGCGCGTGGAGCCAGGTGATCGCCGCCCACAGCAGCAGGCCGATGAGCAGCGCGGGCCAGGCCTGGCGAAGACCGCTCCATTGCGCGCGCCCCGCCAGCAGCGCGGCGAACGGGACGAAGGAGGTGCGCTCCATCCAGGTGCGCCACGGCTCGCCGACGACGTTGAGCTTCTTATGGTCCTGGCCGATCGAGCCGAGCACCGACAGAACCAAAATCCCGCCCGCGACGATCAGGTTGCGCGGCGAGCCCCACAAGGCAATGTGGACCAGCGCCCACAGGATGAAAGCCGTGTTCATCGGGTGGCGGGTGACCGCGAAGATTCCGGTCGCGGCGCGCACCGCCCGGGGCTTCGTTCGCGGATGTGGGAAGGCGGGATTGTTGAAGAACGAACCGGCGAGGAGGATGCAGGCCAGCAGCATCACGCCGCCGGCGGCCGGCCACGCCCAGTCCGGCGCCACCCACAAAGGGAAGCTGTTCCTGACCGCCCGGTAGGAAAGGATCATCCAGCCAAGGGTGACCAACGAGATCGCCGAATAGAGCGCCAGGAACCACTGATCGCCCAGATTCTGCACCAGCCGCGTGCGAAGCGGGTGCGACATGGCGAGGTGCCCGCCGACGAAGGCGAGCGTTGCCAGCGCGAGGCTGGCGAGGGCGATCATGCCCGCCGCGCCGGCGCGGCGCGGCGGCGGATTGCCGGGTGCAATCCGCTTACGATCATCTTCGCTCGTAAGCCTTCGGCAGGTCGCCCTCGGCCGGCGTGCGGTAGCGGTCCCTGAGCTTGGTCTGGCGGTTCTCGATCGGCTGCTGGACGCCGTCGATGAGGACGATCTCCGCCGCGCTGCTGTTCTCCAGCGGATCGCCCGACCAGATGACGACGTCGGCGCGGCGGCCGGGCCGGAGCGAGCCGATCTCGCCGCCCATGCCGACGGCTTCCGCCGGCGCCGAAGTGATCGTCGCAAGCGCCTCGCCCCAGCTCAGGCCCGAGGCTCCGGGCACTCGGCCCACCGCGACCATGTTGCCGGCCTGCTGCCGCGCCAGGCGCACCTGACGCGATTCATCGTCGTTGATCATCCCGAGCGCGACCGGGATCCCGGCGGCCCTCATCCGGGCGACGTTCGATTGGGTCGCCGCCAGCTGCTCGAACGTCGAGGGGAGATCGTTGAGGGCGTTGGCGATCACCGGCACCCGCGCCGCGGCGATCCGGTCCGCGATCGTCCAGCCTTCGGTGGCGCCGACCAGGACCAGCCTCAGCCGCGGGAATTCCTTTTTCAGCGCGAGGACTTGGATGATGTCGCTCGCACGCTCGACATGGACGAGAAGCAGCTGGCGCCCCTGAAGCACCGGCACCAGGGCCGCCGCGTCGAAGCGGGTGAGGAGAACGTCCTGCGGCCGGTTTGCTCCCGCCGACATCAAGCGGCTGTCCGGCACCTCCTCGAGCGGGAAGTC
>DASVTA010000340.1:0-18848 GCA_036387815.1 Allosphingosinicella sp. | reverse complement strand
CGGCGCGGGCGACCTGACGATGGTTTCGGTGCTTCGCCGGCTGGACGGATCGGGCCTTCTGGAGAGCTATCCGAACCTTTGCGCCTATGTCGGCCGGGGCGAAGCGCGGCCCGCCTTCCGCCGCGCCTTCGCCGCTCAGCGGGCGGTTTTCGAGGGGGTCCGCTGAGAGGCGTCCGGGAGCGCTTCGCACAGGCGGCCGGCGGCGAGCGCCACCCGGGATTCGGCGGTCTCGCGGTTGGAGGGGTCGTTCCTCACCGCCCGAGTTTCCGTGTTGAAGGCGAGGAGGGTGCCGGCGCGGCGGCCGGGGCAGAGGCTCAGATAGGCCCGGAAGCCGTTCTGGTCGCCGTTGTGGCCGACGAAGCGCACGCCCCGCTCCTCGTCGATGAAGAAGGAAAGGCCGCTCTGTGTCGTTCGGGCCATCCGGCCCTGAGTGAAATCGTCTCCGGCCGCGATTTGCGGGCGCCACATCTCCTCGAGCGAGGCGCGCTTCAGGACGAGATCGTAATCCGCCCGCCGCTTCGGGTCGCCGAGAAGAAAGGCCAGATAGCGGGCCATGTCGGGCATGGGCGCGTTGAGGCCGCCGTTGGAGACGGTGACACCGGTATCGACGTCGAACGGCGCGGCGACCCTCCTGCCCTCCCGGATGTAATAGCTTCGCGATCGGTGGCGAAGCAGGTGGGGCGGAGTGCGGTCGAAATAACTTTCATGCATTCCCAGCGGCTTGAGGATGTTCTTGTCCACATAGACTTCAAAGTCCTCACCCGAGAGGCGCTCGATCACCTGCCCCAAATAGACGATGCCGGGATTGGAGTAGCTGAAGCGGCTGCCGGGCCTGAACAGGACCTGCGTGTAGGGGAGCATCGCCTCGAGCTGCGCCCAGCCGGCGGGCTCGAACGGCTGCCACTCATGCTCCCGCCACGGCCAGGTGCCGCTTCGGAAGCCGGCGCTGTGGCTCATCAGGTGGCGAAGCGTGATCGCTGAAGTGTCGCCATGGGGATTATGGACCCGTGCGATCTCCGGTACATAGCGGATGATCTTGTCATCGAGAGTGAGAAGACCCCGATCGCGAAGCTGCATGATCGCGATCCCGGTCATCGTCTTCGTGATCGAGGCCCAGTGATAGACGGTCCGCTCGTCGACCGGGACCTTGGCCTCGGCGTCCTGTTCGCCCAGATGATCGGAGGCGGCGACGCGGCCGTCGCGGACCAGGTAGAAGCTGCTCCCGGCGATTGCGGAACGGGCGACCTCGGCCCGGTGAAGCTTGCGGAAATCCGCGAGCGCGGTCTGCAATTCTCTCTCGCCGGCCGCGGCCGGCGAGGTCGCGGCGGCAAGCAGGAGCATGATCGTGAGCCGGCGCAGCATGACTGTCTCCCCAATGCACCCGTCCTTCGCCCGCCGGGGCGGTTCGACCCTGGATGCTGAAACGGGCTCAGCATGACGATGAAAAGCTAGCGAGTCACCACCAGGCGGTAGCCGCAGTCGATCGCCTCCAGGCGCGTCAGCCCGCAATGGCGCCGGGCCCAGGCGCCGCTCTCCAGGTCCGCCTCCAGCCGTCCGAGCGCTTGCGAGACGTCGCCCAGCGCCCAGAAGGAGGACATTGCCGCCCTCACCTTCGGATCCAGATAGGCGGCGGGGCGGCGCCAATAGGCGCTGAGGAAGCCGTCGGTGCAGTCGTGGGGGATCGGAACGGGGGTGATCGAGACCGGGCCGAGCGCGGCCGAATAAGCCGAGAGCGGCGGCATCTGCGCTTCGTCGAGCGCGACGAGCCCGGGCAGGTAGTCGAAGAGCCAGAAGCCGCGGAAGGCGGGGTCGTAAGTGAGGATGACGATCGGACCGCGAGTCACCCGGCGCATCTCGGCCAGTCCTTCGGCCTTGCCGGACCAGTGATGGACGGTGAGGATCGCCATCGACGCGTCGAAGCTTCGGTCGGCGAAGGGCAGTTCTTCCGCCCGCCCCTGAACGCAGGGCGCCGCCGAAGGGGGCCGCTGGCGGATCATCGCGCCCGAGGGCTCCAGCGCCGTCACCTGGCGGTCGGCAAGCTCGTAGGAGCCGGCGCCGGCGCCGACGTTGAGGATCGTTCTCGAATCGCCGAGGGCGCTTTCGACGGCCGCCGCGATCCGCGGATCGGGCTTCCTCAGCTCCGAATAATCGAGCCCGATCAGGTCGTAGCGGCCGGCCACGGCGCGGCTTAGCGCGCCGGGTGGGAGCGGAGCAAGCGGACGCTCCGCCCGTTCCAAAAGTAGTCGCGGCGGCAGGCGATCGCCGCCTGGACGTCCGCTCAAACTATTGCCGAGCCCGATAGTGGAGAAATGGCGCGAGTGACGGGGCTCGAACCCGCGACCTCCGGCGTGACAGGCCGGCGCTCTAACCAACTGAGCTACACCCGCGTGGGAGGGGGCGAACTATGCGCTGGCCCCTCCCCTGTCAACCGGCGGCGCGCTCTTGCATCGGGCGAGAATGCGGATTCGCGGTGCGAACTCATTTTCCAACGCAACGACGCAGCGACGCAACGATTCGGCGAAGGGGACCACCCTAAATGTCCGCTGAGGGCCCAAGTTCTTCCTCATGCGGATTTCGGAGCGCTCCGCGCTCGTTGCGTCGTTGCATTCAATCCGTTGGCCTGACCCAGCGCCGGAGGAAAGCCCCGGATGGCGCCGGCCTGCGCCTAAGGCTTGGCCGGCACCGCCCGCTCCGCCTCGCCATGCTCCTCGTGGTGGTGGCCCGTCAAAGTCCCCTCCTCGAACAGGAAGCCGGCGATGTCGGGCTTGCCGGCGGCGTCGAGCACGGTCTTGGTGATGATGAGCAGGGGAACGGCGAGCAGGGCGCCGGTCGTCCCCCACACCCAGGCCCAGAAGCTCAGCGCGACCAGGATCAGCAAAGGGTTGATGGTGAGCCGACGGCCGACGAAGAAGGGGGTGATGAGGTTCGCCTCGACGATGTGGATCCCGATGAAGCAGAGCGCCGGAAGGAAAGCGTACCAGGGATCGGCGAAGGCCATCAGCCCACCCAGGGCGAGGAGAAGGACCGATGCGATCGGGCCGAGATAGGGAATGTAGTTGAGCACGGCGACGATCCCGCCCCACATGAGCGGGGTGGGCATGTCGAGCAGGTAGAGGATGAAGGCCACGGCCAGCCCCATGGCGATGTTCACGATCGTGATCGTGCCCAGATAGGTGGAGGTGGCGTCCACCACCTGCTGGATGGCGCGGGCCGTGGTCATCGCTCCGTCGAAGCTCGAGCGGGCGGTGATCGTTCGGCGGCGCATGGCGGTCCAGCCGGCCAGGAAGAAGAAGATCACCAGCAGGGCGAAGAACATCTGGATGGCGGCGAACGGGGCGGAGGTGGCGATGATGTCGAGGAGAGAATTGGGAGTCTCGAGCTGCACCGTCCGCGGAGTGGCCGCGTGGGTCCCGAACTGCTCGACGATGTCGTCGATGAATCGCTCCAGATCCGAATAGACCTCCATGACGGGCGCGAGCGTGTCGCGGACCCGGCCGATGCGCTCGGGCAGAAGCCTCACCCACTCGGCGGCCGGAAGGACGATGGAGGCGACCGCGATATTGGCCATGGTGATGAGGACGAGGATGCAGCTGAAGGCGGCCAGCGGCGAAGGCACCCGGTGCCGCTCGAGCCATTCGAGCATCGGCACGAGGGCGATCGCGATGACGAGCGCGGCCGTGACCGGAAGGAAGAATTCGGCGCCCGCCCTGAGGGCGAAGGGAAGCGAGACCGCCAGCCCGGCCCCGGCGATCAGGGTTAACGCGGCAAGCAGCCGGTCGCGGCGGTAAGCGACCGCCTCCGGCTCCCGATTGGAATCGATCGGATCGACTTGCTTCGGTCTTTCAATAACTTCGCTCCCCTGCAGCTCGTTCATCTTCGCTACCGCCGCCCTTCGATCCTGGCTTAAGCCCATCGGCTAATCGGCCGTTAACTAATCCTTAGCTGCTCTCCCCGCATTAGCTCCAAATCGGACCAAGCTCATTGGGGAGCACCATGCGATATCAGGGTATGGGCGCCAAATCATCGGCGTTCGGCAAAAATGCAGCCTTGGCCGCCCTGGCGGCGGTCTCGGCGTGCGCGCTTGCCGCCCCGGCGCGCGCCGCGGGGACCCCTGCCGGAACCAACATCACCAACGTCGCGACCGCGACCTACGAGCTGCCGAGCGGCGGCGAGACCAGCATCGATTCGAACGTCGTCACGCTCAAGGTGGACGAGCTGCTGGACGTCTCGGTCGCCTGGAGCGACCCCGCCGACGTCGCCGCCGCCGCCGGCGGCGCGGGCCAGCGGCTCAAGTTCACGGTCACCAACGGCGGCAACGGCTCGGAGCGCTTCGCCCTCGCAACGATCGCCAATGGCGGCGGCGACGATTTCGATCCGGCGGTGACGTCGATCGTTCTCGATACCAACGGCAACGGCGCCTACGACGCCGGAGTCGACACCGTCTACGCGAGCGGAAGCAACGACCCCGAGCTCGCTCCGGACCAGTCGATCACCGTCTTCGTCCTCTCGTCGATCCCGGCCGGCGCCGGCGACGGCCATCGCGGACGGATCGACCTCACCGCCGCCGCGAAGACCGGATCGGGCTCGCCCGGAACCAGCTTCGCCGGCGCCGGCCAAGGCGGCGGCGACGCGGTCGTCGGCGCCACGGGGGCGGATTCGGAGGATGACGGCTATTACCGGGTTTCCCGGGCGACCGTGAGCTTCGTCAAGAGCGCGACCGTCGCGGACGCCTTCGGAGGCACCACCGCGGTCCCCGGGTCGACCATCACCTACACGCTCGCCGCGACGGTGAGCGGAAGCGGCGGCCTCGCCAACCTCCGGGTCGGCGATCCGATCCCCGCCGGGACGACCTACAAGGCCGGCTCGCTCACGCTCGAGGGCAGCCCGCTGACGGACTCCGCCGACTCCGACTCCGGCAGCTTCACCGGCTCCGCCATTTCCGTCGCCCTCGGCACGCTCGCCGCCGGCGCCACCAGAACCATCACGTTCCAAGTGAAGATCGACTGAGAAGGATGACAATCATGAAGATCTGGCTCGCGCTCTTCGCGCTTCTCGCTCCCGCCGCCGCCTCGGCCGCCGACACCGTCTCGCTGACGAGCAAGGTGCTCGTCGAGCGGGTGAAGCCCGGCGCCGACGGCAAGCCCGTCACCGTCCGGGAAGAGCCGGGCGTGGTGACTCCGGGCGACCGGCTCGTCTTCGTGCTCGGCTACCGCAATGCCGGCGCCCAGCCGGCCACCGGCTTCACGCTCACCAATCCCATTCCGTCGTCGGTCGCCTTCACCGGCAGCGACGATCCGAGCGCCGTCGTCTCCGTCGACGGCGGCAAGAGCTGGGGCGCGCTCGGGTCCCTCAAGGTGGTGGCGGCGGACGGCTCCAGCCGGCCGGCCGTCGCCGGGGACGTAACCCACATCCGCTGGTCGTTCGGCCAGCCGATCGCCGCGGGCTCCCGCGGGGAGCTCAGCTTCCGGGGCGTCGTCGAATAATTTCCTGACCCGCACACGAGCGCCTGCGGGGGGGATTTGGCGCTCACCGAAACACGATTGGACCAGAGATGACCAGAACCATTCGATTGCTCGCCTCCGCCAGCGTGCTCGCGGCCGCGGCGGTCGCGGCCACCCCAGCGTTCGCGGCCGGGACCGCGGCCGGAACCACCGTCACCAACCAGGTCACCCTCGACTACAAGGTCGGCGGGATCGACCAGAACCAGGTGACCGCCTCCGACAGCTTCACGGTCGATCGCAAGGTCAACCTGAGCATCACGGAAACCGGCAACTCGGCGACCACGGTCACTCCGGGCCAGACGGCCGCCGTCACCATCTTCAGCGTCAGCAACGCCTCCAACGCTCCGCTCGACTTCGCGCTCGCCGTGACTCAGCAGAGCGGCGGAAGCTCGGCCCATGGCGGCACCGACAATTTCAACGTCGGCAACATCAAGACCTATCTCGATACCAACACCAACGGCGCCTACGATCCGGGCACCGACGCCGAGATCACCTTCCTCGACCAGGTGCCGGCCGACAACAGCCGGACCGTCTTCGTCGTCGCCGACATCCCGCTCGGGCGGGCAACCGGAGACCGGGCCGCACTGCGCCTGACCGCGACCGCCGCGGAACCCACCGCCGTGGGAACGCTCGGAGCGACGGTGACTCAGACGACCGGGGCCAATACCGCGGGGATCGACACCGTCTTCGCCGACACCGACTCGAGCGGCAACGTCGCCCGGGACGGAATCCACTTCGCCGACGACGATTACGTGATCCTGGCGGCGGCGCTGACGGCGGTGAAGACCAGCCGGGTGATCAGCGATCCGTTCAACGGAACGACCAACCCGAAGATGATCCCGGGCGCGGTCGTCGAATATTGCATCGCCGTCGCCAATGCCTCGGGAAGCGCCACCGCGACCGGGATCAACATCTCGGACGCCGTGCCGGTGCAGACCACCTACGATCCGGCGTTCGGGATCAAGCTCAACGGCACCGTGACCGGGAGCAGCTGCAACACCGACGGCGTTGCCGGCGGCTCCTATTCCAACGGCATCGTCGCCGGCTCGCTGAGCGACATCGGCGGCGGCTCCACCCGGACGCTCGTCTTCCGGGTGTCGGTGAATTAAGCGAGAGCCGGGGAGAACGGCAGCGTGTCCCAGGCACGGCGCCCCCTCCCCACCCTCGCGGTGAAAAGCACGACCTCGCTTGCGGGGTCGATGATGCTCGCCCTGCTGGCGGCTCTCTGGTCCGCCCTCGCCGCGCCCGCCCTCGCCGCGGACGCTCCGGGCAACCGCACCATCTCCAACGTCGCCACCCTGGAGTGGGACGGAGCGGGCGGGAAGATCAGCCAGCAGTCGAACCGGGCCGACGTCAGCGTCGGCCCGGCCTCGTCGCCGGTGTCGCTCGCCGCCTACCGCTTCGCCGCCGGCTCCCCTTCTTTGTCGATGCCCGTCAGCACGCCGCGCTGCGGCGCCGGCGGCGCCCTCGCCTCGCTCGCCTCCGCCTGGCAGGGGCAGAGCCTCGCTCCCGCTTCGCTTCTTACCGCGACCGGCATCCTTGCCGGCGAGCCCTTGCTGTTCGTGGTGGAAGCCCCAGCGCACGATCGCGACAGCGCCGTCATCGAGACCATCGAGGTGCTGGTAAGCGCCTCGAGCGGCGACCGCCAGCTGCTGACGGTCTTCGAGACCGCTCCGGATTCGGGAAAGTTCGCGGGCTTCATCCAGACGATGCAGGCGCAGCCGCCGGCGAGCGGCGACGATTGCCGGCTCGGAGTCGAGACCGGAGACAGGATCACCGTCGCCAGCGTCGGCGCGGACCATCAAACGCCCGTCGCGTCGGCGGATCTGGAGGTGCTTCCTCCTGCTATCCCGCTCGAAGGACCGAGCGCTCCGCTCCAGCTCGTCAAGCAGGTGTCTCGCACCACGGCGGCTCCGGGCGAGGCCTTGTTATTCACCATCCAGGTTCACAATCCCGATACCCGGCTTTCCAGCGGCCCGATCCGCGTCACCGACATCATGCCACCCGTGCTCCGTCTCCGGGCGGAGAGCCTGCGCGTGGACGGCGAGCCGGCGACGGCGGAAATCTCCGCGGACGGCTCCAGCTTCACCCTCACCGTCCCCACCCTGGCGAAAGGCGCCGGCCACCGGATCAGCTATTCGGCGGAAGTGCGGCCGGACGCCGCGGACGGCGATGCGGTCAATCGTGCGCAGGCGTTCGCCGGCGGCGGCGCGGTCAGCAACGTCGCCGACGCCTCGTTCCGCATCCACCGCGAGCGGATCGCCGGGCGGATGACGATCATAGGCCGGATCACGGACGGCGGCTGCGGCGCCGACCCCGCCAAGGCGGCCGGAGTCGCGGGCGTCCGGGTGATGCTCGAAGACGGCAGCTATGCCGTCACCGACCTTGACGGCCGCTACCATTTCGAAGGCGTGGCGCCCGGAACCCATGTCGTCCAGCTCGACGACATGACGCTGCCGGCCGACCGCGCCGCCGCCGATTGCGAGCGCAGCAGCCGAAGCGCCGGCCGCGCCTTTTCCCGCTTCGTCGAGGGCCGTGGAGGCGCTCTGAAGCGAGTCGATTTCAAGCTCGTCGAAGCCGCTGCCCGAGCCGGCCGGACGACCGCGGCCCCGCCGCGCCCCGTCCCCGCCACCGACCCTGTCGCTGCGGGGGCCGAACGCGACTGGCTCGCCGGTCAGGCGCCCGGGGTGGCCTGGCTATTCCCGGAGCCTGAGCACAATCCGCGGGCGCCGATGGTGAGAGTGGCGATCAAGCATCTGCCGGGACAGACGGTGAAGCTCCTCGCCAACGGCAAGGCCGTCGACCCGATCGCCTTCGACGGCAGCCAGAAGAACCAGGCGGGCACGGTCGCGGTCAGCGTCTGGCGCGGAATCCCGATCGAAGGGCGTCGGTCCGAACTGAGCGCCGAGGTCCGCAACGCCGACGGAAGCCTGGCCGAGACCCTCAGCCGCACCGTCCGCTACGGCGCCAGCCCGATGCGCGCCGAATTGCTGCGCGACAAGTCCGTGCTGCTTGCGGACGGAGTCTCCCGTCCCGTCCTCGCCGTCCGGCTCACCGACCGCGACGGCCGCCCCGTCCGCCACGGCCTTACCGGCGACTTCGAGGTCCCCGCCCCTTATTATCCCGCCGTCGAGGCCGACGCCCAGCAGGCGCGGCAGCTCGCCGGCCTCGAGCGGGCGCGGCCCTTCTGGCAGGTCCGGGGCGAGGAGGGGATCGCCTATATCGAGCTCGAGCCGACCACCGCCTCGGGCACGATCAGCCTGCGCTTCAACTTCCGCGACGGCGAGGCCGGGCGCGAGCAGCGGATCGAGGCCTGGCTCGACCCCGGCCAGGGGCCCTGGACGATCGTCGGCCTCGCCGAAGGAACGCTCGGCTACAACCGTCTTCAGGCCAAGGTCGAGGATCTCGGCGAAGAGGACGGCAAGCTCCTCACCGACGGCCGGCTGGCGCTCTATGCCAAGGGCCGGATCCGCGGCAAATGGCTGATGACGCTGGCCTACGACAGCGACAAGAAGGAGGAGGAGACCCGCTTCGGCGGAGCGATCGACCCGGACGCCTATTACACCGTCTATGCCGACCGGACGGAGCGCCGCTACGACGCCGCGTCCGTGCGCAAGCTCTACCTGAAGCTCGAGCGGCCGCAATTCTACGCCTTGTTCGGCGATTACGAGACCGGCATCGACGGGCCCGAGCTCGCGCGCTACGTGCGCGCCTTCAACGGCGTCAAAGCCGAATATCGCTCCGACCGGGTTTCCGCGACCGCCTTCGCCGCCGACAGCCCGACGAGGCACCGGCACGACGAGATCCAGGGCAACGGCCTCAGCGGCCCCTATGCATTGAGCGGCCGGAACATGCTCGCCAACAGCGAGCGGGTTTGGATCGAGGTGCGCGACCGCCTCCGCTCCGACCTGATCGTGGAGCGCCGCCTGCTTTCGCGCAACATCGATTACGATGTGGATTACGAAGCGGGCATCCTGCGCTTCAAGGAACCGATCCTCAGCCGGAGCCCGAGCCTCGACCCGCAGTTCATCGTCGCCGATTACGAGGTCGAGGGAGTCGCCGGCCGGACCCTCAATGCCGGCGGCCGGGCGAGCTGGCGCAGCAGCGACGAGAAGCTGCAGATCGCGGCCACCGCGATCAGCGACTCCGACGGCGAGGGCAGGACCCACCTCGCCGGAGCGGACGCCCGCTACCGCCCCTCCGCCTCGACCGAGATCCGGGCGGAAATCGCGGTCAGCGACCATGAGTCCAAGAGCGGAGCGGACGCGCCTTCCGCCGGCACCGCCACCGCCTGGCAGGTCGAGGCCGAGCATCACGGCTCCAAACTCGACCTGCTCGCTTATGCGCGGGAGCGCCAGCGCGGCTTCGGCCTTGGCCAGACCAGCGCCGCCGAGGACGGCACCCGCAAGGTCGGCCTCGACGCCCGCGCACGGCTGGGCGAGACCTGGTCGGTCCTGGCCAGCGCCTGGCACGAGGATTATCTGGGAAGCGACGCGCGCCGCATCGCCGCCCGCACTCTGGTGGAATACCGGACCCCCGATTTCGCGGCCCGCGCGGGCCTCACCCTGGCCGACGACCGCCTCGCGGACGGCCGCCGGGCCCGCTCCACCCTGCTCCAGCTCGGAGCCACCAAGCGGCTGCTCGACAACAAGCTCGAACTGGACGCCCAGACCGAGATCCCGCTCGGCAATTCGGAAAGCATCGACTTCCCGGCGCAGCACCGGCTCAGCGCCCGCTACGCCGTCAGCAGCGCGATCCAGCTCGTCGGCGCCTATGAGATCGCCGACGGCGAAACGGTCGACGCCCGCACCGCAAGGCTCGGCTTCGACGTCCAGCCCTGGGCCGGCGCCCGGATCGCGCTCAGCGGCAATTTCCAGGACATCGGCGAATACGGGCCGCGCAGCTTCGCCGCCTTCGGCCTCTCACAGTCGCTGGTGCTCGACGAGCATTGGTCGGTCGACGCGACGATCGACGCCAACAAGACGCTTGGCGGGATCGATCCGGCGCGGGTGCTCAATCCCCTCCACCCGGTCGCGAGCGGCGGCTTCGTCGGCGGGCGCGCGGGAACGATCACCGAGGATTTCACCGCTGTCACGGCCGGCGCCACCTACCGGGCGGAACGGTGGAGCGTCACCGGCCGGGCGGAATACCGCGCCGGGGACCAGGGCGACCGCTACGGAGTTACCGCCGCCGCGCTTCGCCAGATAGGTGAAGGCCAGGCTGCAGGCGCATCGCTGAACTGGTTCGTCGCCAAGGCCGTTGGCGGAGCCGAGACCCGGACTCTGAACCTCCAGCTCAGCTGGGCCCACCGCCCGGCGGCAAGCCGCTGGTCATGGCTCGAGAAATTCGAGCTTCGCGAGGATCGGGTGACCGGAGCCGTCGCCGGGCAGCCGGGGCCGATCGGAATACCGCTGAACATCAGCGGCGACGCCCGCTCGCGCCGGATGATCAACGCGCTTTCGGTCAATTATTCGGCTCCCGGACGCTCGGAAATCTCGGTCTTCTGGGGTTCGCGCTACGTTTCGGAGAAGTTCGGCGAGCAGGATATCGGCGGCTGGAGCAACCTCGTCGGGGCCGATTTCCGCTTCGACCTCAGCGACACGATCGACGTCGGCTTCGCCGGCACCGTCCGCGGCGGCCTCGACGGCAAGTCCTTGGCCTGGTCGGCCGGGCCGAGCCTCGGCTTCACTCCGTTCGAGAATGGCTGGCTGTCGATCGGCTGGAACCTGGCCGGCTTCCACGACCGCGACTTCGAGGAGGCCCGATATACGCGCAACGGCCCCTATGTGACGATGCGCCTCAAGTTCGACCAGCTGAGCCTCCAGTCGCTGGGGCTGGGGGGACGGCGATGAGGCTCCTGCGCCTTCTCGCCGCGCTCGCTCTCCTGCTCGCGATCGCCGCGCCGGCGGCCGCGGCCACCTATACCCTGGCTCCCACGCAGGATACCGACGTCCGGGAGAACGGCGGAGGCATCTCCAATTGCGGCGGCTGCACCGCGCTCAGCACCCGGAGGCACTCGACCGGGGAGTATCGCAGCCTCTACCAGTTCAGCCTGGCCTCGATCCCGTCCAATCAGCGGGTGGTCAGCGCCACCCTGCGCCTGTGGGTGACGGACGCGGATAACAGCGTCGTCAGCCTGTACCGGGTGACCCAGTCATGGTCGGAGGGCAGCCTCACCTGGGCCAACAGCGGCGGGGTCTCGCACAATGCGACCGCCGTCGGCAGCTTCGCTCCGGCCTCCAGCGGCCGCTTCTACGACATCGACATCACCGCGCTGGCCGCTCAGTGGCGCTCCGGCGCGGCGGCCAACAACGGAGTGATCACCCGGACAGCGAGCAACAATACGCTGGCGAGCTTCACGAGCCGCGAATGGGGCACCGTCGCCCAGCGCCCGCAGCTGGTGGTGGTCACCGATCCGGCGCCGAGCCTGACCACCCTGCTGTCGCGCCCACTCGTCTCCGATCCCTTCAACGGCACCGTCAATCCCAAGGCGATTCCGGGCGCGGTGCTGCTCTATTCGCTGAACGTCAGCAACGGCAGCGCGGGCTATCCGGATTCGAACTCGGTGGAGGTGGTGCAATCGGTGCCGGCGCAGGCCTCGCTCTACGTCGGCGATCTCGGCGCGGCCGCCTCGGGTCCGCTCGCCTTCGCCCAGGGCTCGCCGTCGAGCGGCCTCAGCTACGCTTATTCGGGCCTGGCGAGCACGAGCGACGACCTTGCCTTCTCGAACAATGGCGGCGTCAGCTTCGTCTACACGCCGGCGCCGGACCCGGCCGGCTACGATCCGGCGGTGACCCATATAAGGGTGAGCCCCAAGGGCGTTTTCGCCGGCGCCTCGGGATCCGGCTCCCCGAGCTTCACGGTCAGCTACCGCATCAGAGTGAAATAGCCGGGCCAGCCCTGGCGGCGACATGGTTAACTTCGCTTCAACCTTCTCCGTCTAGAGGCGAGAGGGAGCCGCTTTTCATGGCGGGCCAGGGGTTGGGGGATAGACTTTGCCACGAGCGCGAGCGCGTTTCGCGGGGTATTTCGGAGCAATCCAGACATGCGTCCCCCGCGCGGGCGCGTCCGAAGCCGCGTGCCGACAATCCGGAGCCCGCCCGGGAGGCGCTCGTAAATCCGGGATCGGACGCCGGTGACCCATCGAATCCTCCTCCTGATCATTCTGTTGCTGACGATGGGCGCAACCGCCGCTCTGGCCGAGCAATGCGCCCGGCCCGGGGCGAACGGCACCGCCGCGCCTTCCGGCGTGGTCAACACCTATTTCCCCGGGGCCTCGAGCGCCAATGCCGGCGCGACGACCCTTTCCCTCGGCGCCGCCAGCGGAGCCTCCGTTCCGATCGCGGCCGGCGACATGCTGCTCGTCATCCAGATGCAGGGCGCGACGATCAACTCCAACAACAACAGCTCCTACGGCAGCGGCACTGCCGGGACCTACGCCAGCGGCTACAGCGCCATCGGCCAGACCGGCCTCTACGAATTCGTCCGCGCCGCGAGCGCCGTCTCGACCGGCGGAGGCACGGTGACCATCGTCGGTGGCTCCGGCGGCGGCCTCATCAACTCCTATGTCGATGCGGCCGCGACCAACTCCGCCGGCCAGCGCAGCTTCCAGGTGATACGGGTGCCGCAATATGCCAACGTCACGCTCTCCGGCACCATCAGCGCGCTCGCCTGGAACGGTTCGACGGGCGGCGTGCTCGCCATCGACGTCGCCGACCGGCTGACCTTCGCCGGCGGGACGCTCGACGCGTCCGGGCTCGGCTTTCGCGGCGGAGGCGCGCTCGCCCAGGCGGGATCGCCCAATCCCTCCAATACCGACTATCGCAGCCTGGCTACTCGACCGGCCCATGCCGCGAAGGGCGAAGGAATCGCGGGCACTCCGACCTATGTCAGCCATAGCGGCGCATTGCTCAACACCGGCGTCGAAGGCTATCCCAACGGCTCGAACGGGCGCGGCGCGCCCGGCAATGCCGGCGGCGGCGGCAATGACGGCAACCCGGCGGCGAACGATCAGAATACCGGCGGCGGCGGCGGCGGCAACGCCGGCCAGGGCGGGCGGGGCGGCCATGCCTGGTGCTCCGCCTACGCCAGCTCCTGCCCACAGACCGGCGGCCACCCGGGAGCGACGGCGCCCAACGGCAGCGCCAGGCTGATCATGGGCGGCGGCGGCGGCGCAGGCACCAACAACAACAATACCGGGACCCCGGCCGGGCTCGCCTCCAGCGGCGCGGCGGGCGGCGGAATCGTCATCCTGCGCACGGGAGAAATCTCCGGCGGCGGCACGATTTCGGCCAACGGAGCCTCCGCCAGCTCCACCGTCGGCAATGACGGCACCGGCGGCGGCGGCGCCGGAGGCACCGTCCTGGTTACCGTGCTTCGCAACAGCGGCGGCGGAGGCCTGACGGTCCAGGCCGAGGGCGGCGACGGCGGCTCCAACACCGGCGGCGGAGCGCCCCACGGGCCGGGCGGCGGCGGCGGCGGCGGCTATGTCGCGTCGAACGGCATCGCCCCTCTTTCCGCTTCCGTCTGGGGCGGATCGGCCGGAACGACGGCGAGCGGAGGCTTCGCCGGCGGGATCAATTACGGGGCGCTTCCCGGGTCGGGCGGGACGACCGCGACGATCGCCGCGAACGCGGTCGTCGGAGTTTCCGCGGGGTGCGAATGCACGCCGACGATCGCGAAGAGCTTCGGGACCTCGCCGGTGAGCCCCGGCTCACCGAGCGTCATGACGGTCGCCGTCACGAACAACAATCCCGATCTCCCGCTGACCTCCATGGCGTTCACGGACACCTACCCGAGCGGACTCGTCAACGCCGCCGCGCCGAACCCCACCCGAAGCTGCACGACGGCGACGCTGAGCGCTACGGCCAACGGCGGCAGCTTCGCGGTTTCCGCCGCCACCGTGCCCGCGGCGAGCACCTGCACCTATACGGTGACGACCACCGTCACCTCCTCGGGCGACAAGGTGAACACGATCCCCGCCGGCGCTCTCACCGGCAGCTACGGCGCGGTCGCCGTCGCTTCTCTCGACGCGGCTTCGGCGACGATCCAGGTCTCGGCGCCGCTGACGATCGTCAAGTCGAGCCTCGTCTACAGCGATCCGCTCAACAACACGGTCAACGCCAAGCTCATTCCCGGCAGCTATGTCTATTACACCGTGACGATCGCCAATCCGGGCGGTGTGCCGGTCACCAGCGGCAGCATCCTCATCACCGATGCGACGCCCGCAAATCTCAGCCTCTACGTGGCGAACCTTCCCGGCACCACCGGCCCGATCCTGTTCGGCGCCGGAGCGAGCGGCGCGACCTTCACCTTCTCCGGCTTGGCCAGCACCACCGACGATCTCGAATTCTCGAACAACGGCGGCTCGACCTGGACCTACGTGCCGACGGCGAACAGCGCCGGCGTCGATCCCGCCGTCACTCACATGCGGATCAGGCCCAAGGGCACGATGGCGGCCGGATCCAGCTTCACGCTGAACTTCGGCTACCTCGTCAAATGAAGAAGGACGTGGTGCCCCCGGCCGGAGTCGAACCGGCACTCCTTGCGGAACTCGATTTTGAGTCGAGCGCGTCTACCAATTCCGCCACGGGGGCACGAGCGGCTCTCTAGAGCCGGGCCCGTGCCCACGCAACCGGCGGCGGCCCGCTATTCCAGCACCTCAGGCAAAGACCTCCGCCACCGAGGTGTCCTCGAAAAGCGCGCTGTAGATGCCGGCGGGAACGAGCACCGTCAGATAGGCGAAGGGCATGCCGACGATAAGCACCATGATCTGAGACCCGATGCCCACCTCCGGGGCCTGACCGCTGGACATGCTCCCCATCATGCTCACGCCCACCACTATGGTCAAGACGACCATGACGACGAACAACAGGATACCCAGCAGGCCGAGATAGGCCATGATCCGAAACTGGTCCGGCGCGGTCAGGCGCCACGATTCGGCAAGACCGGCGAGCAGGTTGAAGCTCTTGCGATCGGCCATCACCGAGGTGGTGCAGCTGAACCGTGCGGCCAACCAGAACAGCAGGGCCGCGACGGCCAGGCCGCTCAGCCATACGAGGCTTCCCTGTCCGGCCATCGCCAAAGCGGGGTTGGCGGCGCCCATCGATGCGCCGAAGACCAGGACGATCAGGAACATGAGAAACATGCCCAAGGCCATTGCCGCCATGAACACCGAGTAGAGAGCCGCCGCCAGGATCAGCACCGGAACGCCGACGAGCAGCGCCAGGAACACCATGGCGCCTCCGCCCTGCATCGCCAGGCCGATGATCACCGCCACCACCAGGGCGATCACGGAGAAGAATACAAGCGCCAGCACCGCGCAGATGATGCCGTAGACGATGGCGCCGCCCAGCGTCGCGTCCCTGCCGAGGCCGATCCGCAAGGAGCTGAAATAGCTTCCCATCTGCAGAACGTAGCTGACGATCATGACGAGGATCATCGCGCCGGCCAAGGCCGCGATCGAACCGCCTGCGCCCAGCGCATTCTGGCCCATCATCATCGGATTCATGCCGGCGACCCCGCCGATGACCGCATATTGCAGGATAGCAGGCACAAGGATGCCCATGCCGATCAGGATGATGGTGTGATTGGCGGCGTTTCGTGAGATGAATGCAAGCCCCCTGGACCAGGCGCTCCCGATAGTGAATTGTCTCATCGCTTGTTCCCCCTGTTTTCGGCGTGGACGTTGCGTAGGACCGGACGAGCCATCGCGCGACGTTCCGGTCGTATTGGACTCAGGCGAATATCCTGGCGTCGCTTCCGAGTTTCAGGTCGGGACCGAAGAGCTTCGTGCAGATATTCGTCGGGGCACGAACTTCGGCGGCAATAACAGCCAATGCATGGCACCCCCCCTTGCCGCATCATTGCGGTCTGAAAACATCTTCCGAATATAAGCGGCGAGTTTCAATCGTGAATCTCGCTTCTCAGCTGCGCGGCGCCTGCCGCCGGTAGCTCAGCGCCTCGGCGACATGGATTCGGCGGACCTCCTCGCTTGCCGCGAGGTCGGCGACGGTTCGGGCGACGCGCATCACGCGGTGAAAGCCGCGGGCGGAGAGGCGCATGGCTTCGGCGGCCTGGGCGAGGAGGCGGCGGCCGGGTTCGTCGGGCTTCGCCACCGCCTCGAGCCGCTCGCCATCGACTTCGGCGTTGGTCCGAAGCCCCTGCCCTTCGTAGCGGGCGGTCTGGACGGCGCGGGCGGCGGCGACCCGGCGGGCGACTTCGGCCGATCCTTCGGACGGCGGCGGGAGGACGAGATCGGCGGCGGCGACGGCCTGAACGTCGACATGCAGGTCGATCCGGTCGAGCAGCGGGCCGGACACCCGCGCCTGGTAGTCGGCGGCGCAGCGCGGCGCCCGCGAGCAGGCCAGCGCCGGATCGCCGAGATGGCCGCAGCGGCACGGGTTCATCGCCGCGACGAGCTGGACCCGCGCGGGAAAGGTGACATGGGCGTTGGCGCGGGCGACGCTGACCGTCCCGGTCTCGAGCGGCTGGCGAAGCGAGTCGAGGGCGGTGCGCTGGAATTCGGGCAGCTCGTCGAGGAACAGCACGCCGAGGTGGGCGAGGCTGACCTCGCCCGGCCGGACCCGAAGGCCGCCGCCGACCAGCGACACCATCGAGGCGCTGTGGTGCGGCGCGCGATAGGGTCGGGTCCGGATGAGGCGGCCGCCGGAAAGGGTGCCGGCGACGCTTGCGATCATCGAGACTTCGAGCGCTTCGGGCGGGGTAAGCTCCGGGAGTATCCGGGGCAGGCACGACGCGAGCAGCGACTTCCCCGCGCCGGGCGGCCCGACCATCAGCAGATTGTGCCCTCCCGCGGCTGTAATCTCGAGGGCGCGCTTGGCCGTCTCCTGGCCTTTGACCTGGCGCAGGTCCGGCCCCCACCCCGCCGGCTCCGCCTCGCCGGGCGCGGGCGGCGAAAGCACGCTGCTTCCCCGGAAATGGTTGAGGAGGGCGATGAGATCGGGCGCGGCCACGATCTCGACGTCGCCCGCCCAGGCCGCCTCGGCGCCCTGCGAGGCCGGACAGACGAGTCCGAGACTTCGCGCCGACGCGTTCATCGCCGCGAGCAGCACTCCGGGCGAAGAGGCGATCCGGCCGTCGAGGCCGAGCTCGCCGACGGCGACATAGCCGGCCAGGGTCTCGGCATCGATCGCTCCCAAAGCGGCGAGCATGCCGAGCGCGATCGGAAGGTCGTAATGCGAACCTTCCTTGGGGAGGTCCGCCGGAGAGAGATTGACCGTGATCCGCTTGGGCGGGAGCGATAGCCCGATCGCGGCGAGAGCGGAGTGGACCCGCTCGCGGCTCTCGGCGACCGCCTTGTCGGGAAGGCCCACGACGAGAAACTTGGGCAGGCCGGCGGAAATCTGGACCTGCACCTCCACGGCGCGCGCCTCGAGACCCAGAAACGCCACCGTGGCGACATGCGCGACCATGAATTGACAACCCTCCTATCCCGTCTTTTCAGGGTATGACTGCCAAATAGTCAACGCTTTCCGCAAATTGTCGTAGCGGCACGTTTGACGGCAGCTGCAAAGAGGTCGAACGGTAGCGAAGCGGACCTATCGAAATCCGCGGGAGCGAACGGGAGGGATGCATGAGCGGATATATGGTGACGACCGAAGCTGCCAACGGGAACAGGAACTTCTACATGGTGAACGCCGACGACCCCGAGATGGCACGAGACGCGGTCAATCAGATGATGGGCATGTCCACTGCCCAGGCGCTCGCCCCGATTCCCGACGCGACGATCGCTCAGCACAACCTGAGGCCCGGCCAGGCTTGGCTCTGCACCACCACCAGCCCCACCGGCGAGGTCACCCACAGCGAGCTTCAATGATCACGACGATAGCCGTCTTGCGCGGCTAACACAGCTTTCCCACATGGGTGCCATGGGCAGGATCGACTGGCGCCATCTGACTGAATATCCGGCGGTGCGGAGCGCGCTGGTGGTTGTCGGCTTCATCCTGATCGGACTGGCCCCGGTGCTCGGCCCGGTGCCGGGCCCGGGCGGGATCATCGTCTTCGCCGCGGGGCTCTCGCTGGTCCTGAGGTACAGCGCCTGGGCGAAGCGTTATTACGTCCGGTTCAAGCGGCGTCACCCGAAGAAGGGCGACTGGGCGGACTGGGGGCTGAGACGGCGCAGCGCCAAGCGCCGGCAGGAGCTCGCCAAGGCCCGGGAGGAATTGACTTGCGGGGCCGATTTGCCTAACGGGACCGGCAACGAAGGCCGCTCTGGCGAGGGCGGCCCTTTTAATTTCGATATTCGAGGTAAGAGCGATGAAGCGCACCTTCCAGCCGAGCAATCTCGTGCGCAAGCGCCGGCACGGCTTCCGGGCCCGGACGGCG
>DASVTA010000339.1:0-3769 GCA_036387815.1 Allosphingosinicella sp. | reverse complement strand
GCATCTGCGGGATGATCCGCGCCTCGATGGCCCGAAGCGGGATGATGCGCCCCGCCTGGGTGCCCTGCAGCGCCGCCGCCTGCTCGCGTTCGCGCGGGCCGGCCGTGGCCGGGGCGGAGGCGGCTGCGCTCAGGGCCGTGGCGGCGATGAGTAAGGCGGGGAGGATACGCATGAGGGGCTACTGCTTTTCTGCTGTTCGGGGGGTGGCATAGCGGCGGACCATTGAATAGCCCATGAATGCCGAGGCCGGGCAAAGAGGGCGGGCGGGTGGTCCCGCCGCCGTAAATGCACCGCCGGTCGGCTTTCCGCTTGGCTTGGCCGGTCCTGACGTGCTGAGGGCGCGGCCATGAGCGGGCGAGGACGGATTGCGGCATCGGTGGCGGCGGCGGGCGCGGCGGCGCTCCTCGCCGGATGCGCGACGAAGCCGGAAACGGCGCCCGCGCCGGTGCGGCCGCCGCCCGTCGCCCGCCAGCCGGCGCCGCCGGCGCCGCCGGCGCCTGCCACGACCGGCTTGTCCGGCCCGGACATGCCGGATCCGCCGCTGACTCCCGGCGACTGGAGCTATTCGGGCGACCCCGGCGGGAGCGTCGCCCGTTTCGGGGCGGAGGGCGCGGCGAGCTTCAGCCTCCGCTGCGATCCGGGCCGCAGGAGGATCCTCGTCGCTCGGGAGGGATCGGGGGCGGCGCTGAGGGTGCGCACCACCTACGGGCAGCGCGCCCTGCCGCCGGCCGCCGAACTGCCCGCGGACGACCCGCTGCTCGAGGAGATGGCGTTCAGCCGGGGGCGCTTCACGGTGGAGGCGGACGGCCTTGCGCCGCTGATAATGCCGGCCTGGCCGGAGCCGGCGCGGGTGATCGAGGATTGCCGCGGGTGAAAAGATCACCGCGCGCTCCGGGCGCGGGCGAAGCGAAAAGACTAGCGCCGAAAAAGATCAAAACAAGCCTTGCGCGGCGATTCGCGATGATTCATCCTCCGCCTGCCACAACAACGCGAAAGGAGGTGATCCGATGTCTCATGGTTCAGCTAAGAGGTCGGGTTCGCTCGTTCGGGAGATGAAGGCCTAGCCTTCTAGGGTCTCCCGGGCTGGAGCCATCCGGCCGCTGACCATGTTCGGAGGGTCGTCGCGCTGAAGCGCGGCGGCCCTTCAACTTGTTCGGGCCTCGACCTCGTCCGGCTGCGGGGAACGCCAGCAGCAGGAGAAGAGGCTAGTCGGACGAGCGGGTGAGGCGCGGCCGGATCTGCTCGATTTGCCTCCCCATCGAAAGATGGGGAGGGGGACCGCCGAAGGCGGTGGAGGGGTGACCAGGCTGAGAGGCTGAGGTTCTCGTCTGAACCCACTCTGTCTTGCGCCGGTCACCCCTCCACCATTCTTCGCATAGTCCCCCTCCCACGGCGTTCGCCGTGGGAAGGATGAATAGCTCAGCCGGCGGCGCTGATTCCCTTGTGGACGGTCTCCCACTTCTCGTGGCCGGAGCGCACGGAGTCGTAGCAGCGGCCGATCACGTCGCGGGTTTCGGGCGAGAGCTGGTCGTCCTTCAGGGCCGTTTCCCACTTGGCGTTGAGATAGCTCTCGCCGCGGTCGACTTCGGCGATCACCGCGGCGTCGTCGCTTCCCGTAACCATGTCGCGCAGGGACAGGAACTGGCGGTGGGCGGCGGCAAGGAGGCTGCCGTCATGCTCCGGCGTTCCGCCGAGCTCGCGGACGCGGTCGCGAAGCTTCGTCACCACCTCCTCGCGCTCGATGGCCCACTCGCGGAAGACCGTGCTGAAGCGGCTCGCCGTCGCTTCCGTGGCTGAGCGGCGATAGCCGTCGACGCTGTCGATCGTCGTCTCGATGAGGCTGTTGAGCACCGCGATGTCATGCGATTGGTTGAACATATGGGATCTCCTGCTGGGTGGGGTCGCGGGCTCAACGCTCGACGGCCCGAAAGGTGCGGGCGGAACGCGACGAAGCGGCAGAACGTTCTCAGACCGTAAAGGAGCTCTGAATGGCGGACGACAGCGAGCGGGGAAAGCCCGCCACCTTCGACCCGAAGACCGGCGAAGTCAGCGGCTCCGGCTCCGGAGCGGGCGGGGGCGGCAACCCGGCGGAGGATTACGATCAGGATCCCATGGCGGGCGCGGGCTCGGAGCCGCCGCATGGCCCGCGCTCGGCGGACGATGCGGCCGAGCGGCCGATCGATCCGGACGAGGGAGTTTGAAATGAGCGGCACAGGCCATCCGCTCCCGGGCAGCGACGAAGCCCGGCACAACGAGGTTCCCGAGGATCTGAGCGAGGAAAAGGGCCGGGGCGACGATTCCAAGCCCGTCGTCCAGCCCGGGCGGGACGCCGTCAATCCGGACGGCGAGCGCTACCGCTACGACGACAACGGCCGGGCGGAGAATATCTAGGCCGGTTCGGCATTCAGGATTCCGGCCACCCGAAAACTACGTTGCCGGCCTCTACCTCGCCTCACTCGGCTTCCGGTGCTGCTGAACGTCGGATCAGCCTAGTTTCCCAGCTTCTCCGCGACCAGCGCCTTCAGGTCCGCTTCGGGCCTCGCGCCGTAATGGGAGATCACCTCCGCCGCCGCGATTGCGCCCATCCTCAGGCTCTCCGCGTTCGACCGTCCCTGCGCGCGTCCGGCGAGGAAGCCGGCCGCGAAAAGGTCGCCCGCGCCCGTCGTGTCGACGATCCGCTCCACCGCCTCGGCCGGAACCTCGGCCCGCTCTCCGCCTTCCACCGCGACCGCGCCCTGCTCGCCGCGGGTGACGACGAGCAGCTTGACCCTCGCGGCAGCCGCCGCCACCGCCTCGTCGAAGCCGGCCTCGCCCGTCAGCTCAACGATTTCCGCCTCGTTGGCGAACAGGATGTCGAGCCGGCCGCTGTCGATCAGGGTGTTGAAGCTGTCGCGGTGCCGCTCCACGCAGAAGCTGTCGGAGAGGGTGAAGGCGATGCTCCCGCCGGCGTCGCCGACGATGTCCATGGCACGCTCCATGGCGGCGCGGGGAACTTCCGGATCCCACAGATAGCCTTCGAGGTAGAGGATCTTCGCACGCCGGAGCTGAGCCTCGTCGAGCGCCTCGCTGCTCAGATTCTGCGCCGCGCCGAGGAAGGTGTTCATCGTCCGCTGGGCGTCGGGCGTGACGAGGACGAGGGAGCGAGCGGTCGGGGCTTCCGACTGCGGCCTGGCCGGGGTGGTGAACTCGACTCCGATCGAGCTGACGTCGTGGCGGTAGACGTCGCCCAGCTGGTCGTCGGCGACCTGGCCGATGAAGCCGGCTCGGCCGCCCAGCATCGCCACGCCCGCCGCGGTGTTGCCGGCGGAGCCGCCGCTGATCTCGCGCCCCGGGCCCATCCGCGAATAGAGCCGGGTCGCCTCTTCGGCATCGATCAGCCGCATCGAGCCCTTGTCGAGCCCCTCCCGGGCGAGGAAGTCGTCATCGGCGGCGGCGATCACATCGACGATGGCGTTGCCGATGCACAGGACGTCGAGGCTCTTGTCGCTCACTGGGCTTCTCTTTTTCGCTGGGGGGAGAAGCGGCGGCCCTAGCCGCGCCCCGCGCCGCGCGTCAATTGCGCCGAGGCGAGGCAGGGGCGGGCCGGGCGGGCGGCGAGGCGCGTGGCCCTGGCGGCGGCGCTGCGCCACTCTGCGCGCGCAAGAGGCAGGGGAGGGCGCCAATGGATTACGCGATCTGCAGGACGGCGGCTGCGCTGGCGGCCATGCTCGTCGTCGCCGGCTGCGCCTCCGGCAGCGCGGCCCCGCCCGCGAAAGTGGCGCCGCGGTCG
>DASVTA010000338.1:0-5146 GCA_036387815.1 Allosphingosinicella sp. | reverse complement strand
AGCGGCTCGCACGCGAGATCGCGCACCACAACCGGCTCTACCATTCGGAGGACGCGCCGGAGATTTCGGACGCGGATTATGACGCTCTGGTGCGGCGAAATGCTGCGCTCGAAGCGCAGTTCCCGCAGCTTGTGCGTGAAGACAGCCCATCGCGACAGGTCGGCGCGGCGCCCGCCGCCCACCTGTCCAAGGTGCGGCATGCGCTGCCGATGCTCAGCCTGGAGAATGCCTTCCGCGAAGAGGAAGTGGCCGACTTCATCGCCCGCATACGTCGCTTCCTCAGCCTCTCCGCCGACGAGGAGATCGCGCTCACCGCCGAGCCGAAGATAGATGGCCTGTCCTGCTCCCTGCGCTACGAGAAGGGCCAGCTGGCGCTCGCCGCGACTCGCGGCGACGGCACGACCGGCGAAGTGGTGACGGAGAATGTCCGGACCATCGCCGACATCCCGAAGCGGCTCAAGGGCGAGGCGCCGGACGTCTTCGAGATCCGCGGCGAGGTCTACATGTCGAAGGCCGACTTCGCCGACCTGAACGCGCGCCTGCTGGACGAAGCGGAGAATCCGGCAAAGGCCCGCCAGTTCGCCAATCCGCGCAACGCCGCCGCCGGCTCGCTCCGCCAGAAGGACGCCGCCGTAACCGCCTCGCGGCCGCTGCGCTTCTACGCCCATGGCTGGGGCGAGGTGTCGGTCCTGCCCGCGGAAACCCAGCTCGGAGTGATGCGGGCGATCGAGGCCTGGGGACTGCCGATCGCCGGTCATCTCGAACGCTGCGCCGACCTTGACGCGTTGCTCGCCCACTACCGGACGATCGAGGCGAAGCGTGCCGGCCTCGGCTTCGACATCGACGGGGTCGTCTACAAGGTCGACCGGCTCGACTGGCAGCGCCGCCTCGGCCAGGTCGCCCGCGCCCCGCGCTGGGCGCTGGCCCACAAGTTCCCGGCCGAAAAGGCGGAGACGTTGCTGGAGGCAATCGACATCCAGGTCGGGCGAACCGGCAAGCTCACTCCGGTCGCACGGCTCACGCCGGTCGGCGTCGGCGGAGTGACGGTCACCAACGCGACCCTCCACAACAAGGACGAGATCGAGCGGCTCGGAGTCCGGGTCGGCGACAGGGTGCGGATCCAGCGCGCCGGCGACGTCATCCCGCAGGTGCTGGAGAACCTGACGCCTCATGAGGAGCGTCCAGCCTACGTCTTCCCGGCCGCCTGCCCCGAATGCGGATCGGACGCCGTGCGCGAGGAAGGGGAGGTGGACGTGCGCTGCACCGGCGGGCTCGTCTGCCCGGTGCAGCGGGTCGAGCGGCTGCGCCATTTCGTCTCGCGCCACGCCCTCGACATCGAGGGGCTCGGAATCACCCATATCGAGAATTTCTTCCGCGACGGGCTGCTCCAGTCGCCGGCCGATATCTTCCGGCTGACGAAGGAGACGCTGCTGGCGCGGGAGCGCTGGGCCGAGATCTCCGCCGCCAATTTGATCGCTGCGATCGACGCCAAGCGGGAGCCGCCGCTCGACCGCTTCCTCTACGGGCTCGGGATCCGCCATGTCGGCGAAGTGACGGCCCGCGATCTCGCTCGGCGCTACCGCAGCTGGGACGCTCTGCGTTCGATGATCGAGGGCGCGATCAAGGTCCGCGGCGAGACGGTGCGGATGGACGGCGAGGAGGAGCGCAAATTCCTTCAGCGCCGCGACAAGGCCGTGGTCGAAGCCGTCGAGACTCCGAACATCGGCCCGGAGGTCGCCAACGCGTTGCTCGATTTCTTCGAGGAGGCGCATAACCGCGAGGTCCTCGACGATCTTCTCGCCGTCGGAGTGCGTCCGGCCGACGTCGTGCGGGAGACGCGGCAATCGCCCGTCTCCGGCAAGACCCTGGTCTTCACCGGCAGCCTCGAGACCCTCTCGCGCGACGAGGCCAAGGCGCAGGCGGAGAAGCTCGGCGCCAAGGTGGCCGGTTCGGTGTCCGCGAAGACGGACCTCGTCGTCTACGGCCCGGGCGCCGGCTCCAAGCTCAAGAAGGCGGCGGAGCTCGGCATCGAGGCGATCGACGAAGCGGCCTGGAACGCGATCGTTAGCGAGGCGGGGTAGGTCGTCGCACCGGCGGAAGCCGGGCCCCGGCTCCTCCCCCGTCATCCCGGCCGGCCCCGTCATCCCGGCCGGCCCCGTCATGCCGGCGAAGGCCGGGATCCCGGCGGGTGAAAGGCACAGGCGCACTTCACCCCACGAGGCCCCGGCTTCCGCCGGGGTGACGATTGCCCGCCCGCTTGCCCACCCCACCCGCCCATGCCAGACAGGCTCCGCAATCCGGAGAAGCCCTTGATGAAGAAGATTTTCCTGTCCGGCCTCGCGGCCCTGATGCTGCCCGCCCTCGCCATCGCGCAGGCGGCGCCCGCCCCGCCCGTCGCGCAGAAGAGGCCGCACGCGGTGAAGGGGCCGGGCGGGATCGTCCGGGACGATCCTTATTACTGGCTTCGCGACGACACCCGCAAGAATCCGGACATGCTCGCCTATCTCAACGCCGAGAACGCCTATGCCGATGCCGCGCTCGCGCCGCTGAAGCCGCTTCAGGAGAAGCTCTACGCCGAGTTCGTCGGCCGGATCGCGCCCGACGATTCGACCGTGCCGTACCGCCATCGCGGCTATTTCTATTACAGCCGCTTCGAGGCCGGTCAGGATTATCCGGTCGTGGCCCGCCGCAAGGGCGCGATGACGGCGCGCGAGGAAGTGCTTCTCGACCAGCCCGCGATGGGCCGGGACAAGGGCTATTTCAACATCGGCAGCTATCAAGTGAGCCCGGACAACCGCCTGCTCGCCTACGGCGAAGACCTGATCGGCCGCCGCCAATACGGGCTCAGGATCAAGGAGATCGCGACCGGCCGGCTGCTTCCCGACGAGGTGCCGAACGTCGAGCCGGGCTTCGTCTGGGCGGACGACAACCGCACTCTCTACTACGTCGAGAAAGACCCCGTCACCCTGCTGAGCAAGCGGGTGAAGGCCCACCTCCTCGGAACGCCGGCCTCGGCCGACCGCACCGTCTACGAGGAGAAGGACGACAGCTTCTACATGGGGCTGGGGCGGACCAGCTCCGACAAATATATCTGCATCTATCTTCAAAGCACCGTCAGCAACGAGCAGCGCTGCACCAGCGCCGCCGCTCCGGGCGCGTTCGCGGTCTTCGCTCCGCGCGAGCGCGAATTCCGCTACCAGGCGGACCATATCGGCGACCGCTGGGTGATCCTCACCAACTGGAAGGCGCCCGACTACCGGCTGATGCGCGTCCCCGAGGCCGCGGCCGCGGGCGGCCGGGCCCGCTGGACAGACCTCGTCCCGCACAAGCCGGGGATCTTCATCGACGACTTCAAGCCGATGGCCGGCTTCGTCGCCATCGCGGAGCGCTCCGGCGGCAACAAGCGCCTCCGCCTCCTCACGGACTCGGGCAAGAGCAGCCTCGTCGCCTCGGACGAGCCCGCCTACGAGATGGGGATCAACGTCAATGCGGAGCCGGGCACCGAATGGCTCCGCTACCATTACAACTCGCTGACCCGGCCCAACAGCATCTACGAGGTCAATGCCAGGACCGGCGAGAGGCGGCTGCTCAAGCAGTCCCCGGCGCCCGGCTACGATCCCGGCAATTACGTGACCGAGCGGCTCTGGGCGAAGGCCAGGGACGGAACCCGGATCCCGGTTTCCCTCGTCTACCGCAAGGGCTTCAGGAAGGACGGCAAGGCCGCGATGCTCCAATATGCCTATGGAAGCTACGGGGCGTCGATGGATCCGGCCTGGTCGCCGACGGTGACCAGCCTGCTCGACCGGGGCATGGTCTACGCCATCGCCCACATCCGCGGCGGGCAGGAAATGGGCCGCGCCTGGTACGATCAGGGGCATTTGCTCAACAAGAAGAACAGCTTCACCGACTTCATCGACGTCACCCGCCATCTCGTCGCTCAGGGCTATGCCGCCAGGGGCCGGGTGGCGGCCCAGGGCGGGAGCGCCGGCGGCCTGCTGATGGGCGCGATCGCGAACATGGCGCCGCAGGATTATTCGGTCATCGTCGCCCAGGTGCCGTTCGTCGACGCGGTCACGACGATGCTCGACGCGACGATCCCGCTCACCACCAACGAATATGACGAATGGGGAAATCCGGCGGACCGGAAATATTACGACTATATCCTCTCCTACTCGCCCTACGACAATGTCACCGCGAAACCCTATCCTGCGATGTTCGTCAGCACCGGCCTGTGGGACAGCCAGGTGCAATATTACGAGCCGGCCAAATGGGTGGCGAAATTGCGGGGGACGAAGACGGATTCCAATCCGCTCCTCTTCCGAACCAACATGGAGGCCGGCCATGGCGGCAAGTCCGGCCGCTTCCGCCGCTACCGCGACATCGCCGAATATTATGCGTTCATGCTGAGCCGGCTGGGGGTGGAGAAGTAAGGGGGAAGTCGGTCGTCATTGCGAGCGAAGCGAAGCAATCCAGTGCGGCTTGCGAGGCCGCTGGATTGCTTCGTCGCTACGCTCCTCGAAATGACGGCGAAGCCGCCCGCCGTCTCCGCACCGGCACCGCCTTGCGCTTCCTCATCACCAAGGTCGGCCACTCGCCGCGCTCCACCCGTCCGGTCAGCATCATCCCCTGCCGCCGGTAAGCCGCCGCCACGGCTGGCGCCTGATGGTCGAGAAGTCCGGCGAGGATCAGCCGCCCGCCGGGCGCGATGGCTTTGGCGACCGAAGGCGCGAGATCGATCAGCGGCCCGGCGAGGATGTTGGCGATGACGAGGTCGTAGGGCGCCCGCGCCTGCAGCCTCGGGTGCTCCATCCCCTCCGCGACGAGCAGCTCCAGCTGACCCCGGGCGCGGCCCTGCCGGATTCCGTTGATCGCGGCATTCTCGAGGCTGACCTCGATTGCCACCGGGTCGTTGTCGGACGCGGCAGCCCTCGCCGCCGGCCACAGCCTCAGCGCCGCGAACGCGAGCAGGCCGGTTCCGGTGCCGAGATCGAGGAGATTGGCCGCGGCCGCACCGCCGGTCTTCATCCGGCTCAGAGCGAGGAGGCAGCCGGTCGTGGTCTCGTGCTGGCCGGTGCCGAAGGCGCGTCCGGCGTCGATCTCCAGGGCGATCGAATCGGCCGGAGCCTCGCCGCGATGCGCGGGCGTA